>JBCCFC010000014.1:0-26070 GCA_039029935.1 Chloroflexota bacterium | reverse complement strand
TGAAACATCCTCTTTATAATCCTATATGACCCTTATACGCATCAGAACCCTTGCTCTATTCGCGAAAGTTTCTCCCTTCTACCTCTGGTTGCGGGAATTGCTGCTATATCAACTTTGTTCACAACCAAATTCGTGAACTGCTCACCCAATATGGACCACTGGCTGGCATCTGGTTTGACCCTGTGATGGGCTACTATCACCGCCCTGAGCTCTTTCCGATTGAGGAAACCTATGCACTGGTACGCTCGCTCCAACCGCAATGTCTGATCTCATTTAAACAAGGGGCAAATGGTGATGAAGACTTTGCGACACCGGAGCGCAACGCGTTTTCGTTGGCGCATCGACTGAATGGGCAGAGCGCAGAGGTTGCGCAAACCGCATGGGATCGCAACAAAGACAAGTATGGCGAACTGTGTGATACGATGCAACCAAAAATTTGGGGCTATAACAAATATGATGATGGTCGTCATCGCACGGCAGCAGAGATTGTGGATATGTTGGCGTATGCATGGGGGCGAAAGTGTAACCTTTTGCTCAATACAGGGCCTCTGGAGGATGGTTCGATTGACGCATATGATGCATCTCAATTGCGCGCAGTGGGTGAGATTTTGCGACGTGATGGCTTTCCGACAGAGGCAAGACCTTATCCCGAAATGACAGCAGAAGCACCCGATTCCTCTGGTGGGCAAACAGAGGATTTAGCATAACTGTTTAGACACCTCAGCGCAAGTGAACCTTACTCACCATTGCTTTTGGCAGATTTGCTCGTTTTATATACAATCCACTCTGTAACCGTTTTCACAAGATTATCTTAGCTCATATACTGCGTGAGGGCATCATGTGAGCTTCGAGACTGGGCCAGACCTTCGGGAGGTGCGCATCGAGTTTCACTGGTAAATGCAGATTTTGCGCGCACCTCCCGAAGGTCTTAATCGCAAACTATGCCCTCACGCAGCATATCCAAATATGAGCAGCTATCTTTTTTGGCAAAAAAGCAAAAGTCACGCGTAACAGCAAGCCCCCACCCAGAATGGACGGGCTACGTTATTCGCATGATTGAAGCCTTCAAGATTGTGGACCTCCCACAGGTCTTGACCAACGGTGGTCCGGGGACGGCAACCGAGTCGTTGACACTGCATTCATTTATCGCTTGGCGGACGCTGGATATCGGCAGCTCTGCCGCTGTCGCCTACATTCTGCTATTGCTTGTCACCGTGTTAAGCATAGCCTTTGTCAATCTTGTCCGCAGCCGTGTGACGGATGCCATTAGGAGGGGAACATAACCATGTCTGCATTTTTCAAACGCCGTTCACTCTTTCGCCCATCCCCTTTTCAAATGACGCTATCGTATCTCATGTTGGGGATATGGGCATTTATCGTTCTCTTCCCGCTCTACTGGCTGGTGGTGACATCGTTCAAATTGCCTTTGGACGTTAATTCTGGGCCTGTCTATATGCCCTTTGTGGATTTTCAACCATCCAACCACGCTTGGACCTACATCTTTGTCGATGTCTGGAACGATACCGTACGTCCCTACATCAACACGCTCATCATCGGGCTAGTCAGTTCAGCCATCGCCCTGTTGTTGGGAACTGCGGCAGCTTACGCCCTTGTCCGCTTTGAATATCGCCCCAAACTTGATGTCATCGGCATCTTCATTCTTTGTATGTTGCTGACCATTGCTGCCATCATCCACGGTGTGCCTTGGTATCTGGCTGTTGTAGCCGCTCTGGTTCTTTTTCTTATCATGGCATAGACCATCGGACGACGTTTCAAGCGTTCTCTCGCCAACAATGACATTGCCTTCTGGATGATCTCGCAACGCATCCTTCCGCCCGTCGCCGTTGTCATTCCCATCTATCTGCTCTTTCAACAACTCGGTTTGCTTGATACCCGCACCGCATCATCATCACCTATGTTGCGGTCAATTTGCCCATCGTGGTCTGGCTGCTGCGCGATTACTTTGAGTCTATTCCCATTGAGCTTGAAGAAAGCGCGGCCATTGATGGTGCATCGCGTTTCCGCATCTTCAGCACCATCGTCCTGCCATTATCCGTGCCTGGGTTGGTGGCAACGTTCCTGTTTGTGTTGGTCTTTGCCTGGAATGAATACCTGCTGGCACTCTTCCTTTCCAGTTCACAGGCGCAGACCATGCCATTAACGGTCGCTGCACAAAACGCCACACGTGGACCACAGTGGTGGTATATGTCAGTGCTAATCTTGATTATGATTGTGCCAGTGATTTTTATGGCAATTTTGATGGAACGGTATATTGCGCGTGGTCTGTTGGTCGGTGCGGTGAAAGGGTAGATCGGTGGTCAGTATTCAGTGGGTCAGTACACGGATACCGATATACCGAATACCGACCTACCGAATACTGACTCACCTGTCTACGTGTACACAAATGCTCCTTACAACCTATGTGATCAAAAGTTCTTGGCGAGCGGCATGATCTTCCAATAAACCAGCGGTTTCTGAGTTAAACTCTTCCCGAGCACCATTGCGTAGGTGAGCAATGGCATCACTCTCAACCCAGTCGTACCAAAATTTGACCCGCTGGCGAAAGTTGGGAATCCGTCGTGCAATTAATGGCCGTAGTGATTTGGCGTGGTCGAGAAATTCGGCATACTCAGGGCCAAACTCAGATTGAAAACGTTTGCGCAATGTCGCTGCCAACGCTGGTGCAGCCCCACCTGTGCCAATCGAGATGGTCAGTTGTCCTCGGCGCATAAAGGACGCAGCGTGGAAATTACATTGCGGAATCACGTCCATCACGTTAACCAGTTGATTATTGTTTAGTCCTTCTGCCCAAATTTCGTCATGCACAGCGGCATCGTTGGTGCAGGCAAAGACAACAAAGGCACCCGCCAAGTCACCATATTCATATCGCCGTCGTATCCACTCAATGTCACCCGCTACGTCTAACTTCTCCACAACCGGGTCTGCATTGGGTGCAATCACATGCACTTGCGCACCTGCTTCCAACAAGTTTGGCAGCTTACGCGTAATTTCTCCCTTGGCTCCAACCAAAATCACCAAACGATTTTCTAACACTAAATTAACTGGATATGTTTTCACTCCATGCTCCTTACGTTCGAAGTTTCTCCAAGCGTTGCATGGCACGGCCACTCTCGATCAGGCGATAGACAGTGGTCATGCCTGCCTCAATCTGTTCTGCGACACCCAAGATATGGAGAAGTGTCGCCGTTGTATAGAGAACCTGCGTCAATGCAGGGCCAGTCTCGCCAGACAGCACAGCGGCGTTGATGGCTGCATGTTTTTCAGGGTCCGCATCCACCTCGACGCGCTCCCGTTCTACCAGCCCAACATCGGCTGGCTCAAGAATCAGGTCATCGTGGCTCTCGACTGCAAAAATGTGTGTACGTCGCCCCGATGCCATTTCAATCGATCCCTCCTCACCCTGTACAATCCAACTCTGGCGCGTCCCTGTTTGGGTGATACGAATCCGATCAATATAGTTGGCATGAAAAAAGCCACTCACCTGATAGGGCGCATTGCCGGGATTGAATAGTTTTTCAACCGTGTTGAGCAAGGTACGTAGACCGAACTGACGACGAATGGGCAACAGGTTGTGCCAGGCGGGAATATAGTGGGCTGCGCCAACATACCCAACCCCCGCGCGCTCAATCATCTTGCCGACATCGGCAGGTGCGAATATCGTTGGCACACCCAGAGCGGCCAGCACCAACCCCGGCCCCACACCCTCTTTGGTGGGAACACCCACATCCCCATGCAACAGGACGGGGATACCTGCCTCGGCCAGCAAAATCGCAATGGCCGGAGCCAGTTGTGCGGTTTTGGCCTTACCATCATAGGGGACAGCTAAATCCACAAGCCCTTCAACCCGCGCCCTCACAGGCGTCATAAACTCATTGCGCACAACATCGGTAAACCCACGTACCTCATCAACAGCCTCCCCTTTGACCCGTTGTGCAATCAGGAATGCCCCAATCTGTGCATCCGTTGCGCGTCGTTGCAAAATCAAGCGCAAAGCATCGACCGACTCCCCATAGGTCAGATCGCGCTTGAGTTTTTCACCACGCCCAACCGCCTTAACAAACGGAATAAATGCGTCCATATCCATGTATTATCTCTTTTTAGCTAGTCAGCACTTCAGCACTTCAGCACTTCATGCTGACTAGCTGACTAGCTGACCAGCCGATCTAGCAACGTCCCCGAATCAACGGGCTGCGTTGTTTGAATCTGCACACGCAACGCAGCCCTTTGATCGTTCTCAATGCGTTGGACATTGGCCTCGCCCCCATAGAGGCGCATCGCCGTCGCCTGCAAATCATCGTGCATAGCTGCATATGTCTCTGGCCGATTGGGTGTGCGCAATCGATCTGGGAAAGATAGCTCGACCTGATGCCATTGAAATGAGGGTGGGGCATCGAGTGTTTCATCCCATGCTAACGCAGCCGAGGCTCGCAAGGCACTGCGCAACGCCGATTCCACCCGTTTCTGAAATGATAACTCAGCCAGAGCATCGGCATCTTCTGCATCAGCCCAACCCCGCTTGTGTGTATACAACAACCCCGCCCGACCATATGCGAAGTCAATGGCGTAGTCCGCCTCATGCCCCATCAACAGTAACCCTGGTCCGTCCTGTACATGTTTATAATCTGCCACATCAAGCAACAACTCATCCGTTGTCTGTTCCTGAATCCAGCGATGAAAGACGGGGATAAATGCAGGCAGATCAATAGCAGATGAATCATCTGCAAAAATTTTAACTTTTAGACGTTGTACTGTGTTCATCGAACGCTTCCTTTATTGTTGAATAGGAAAGTATCACCAGTATCACAGATTGGTTATCTGTGACGCAGGTAGCCAATCTGCAATACTTTCCTTTGTCCTGAGTACTCTATACCGTGACGCCGCCAACCAAGGCCCCTGCCATTCGCGCATCACAGGCATGCGCAGCCTCGATAAACAGGTTAGCCTCTTCAATCAGCCGATGCGCCGTGTCCTCATCCGGCTTGACAGCAGGGCTGTCATGGCGTTGGAAGAGATACTGGGCAAATTTGCCTTTGGCATACTTGTCAAAGAAGAGTTGGGTATCATAAAAACGAGTGCGAAACTCTGAAACAATGCGATCTGGGTCATCGCGAATATCTAAGAACTGATTGAGAATCAGCGAACGTGCTGCCGATAACATGGATCCATACGCCTGCTGATCTGCTTTCACATAATCGCCTTCATCCAGTGCAACCAGTGCATCAAAGACCTCCGCCTCAGCCTTGGCAATGTTCATTGAGAAGAGCGAAACCACCTCGCCTGCACACTCACCAACACCAATATCGCCAATGGTAAACTCTCGTGGATCGCCCCAATCACTATATAGGGTTGCATCCTGCTCATAGGTGGGGACCGTTGTGAAGGGGGTCAGCATGGTTTTGATCTCCTTACGCCCCAACCGTGCAATCCAACTCTGAAAGGATTCACCCCGCTCGCGTTCATCAGCATAGCGTGTGGTGACAGCTTGTAAAAATTTGGGGGCCAACTGTGATGGCACTGCCCCCACCGCGAGGCCATAACTACCTGCATTCCCTTGCCACTGCCCACCAAGCACCACCTGAAAATGAGGGACAGCGCGGTTGTTGCGCCGTCGGCTGTTCCCAAAGAAGCCGATATCGGCAACATGGTGTTGACCACAGGAGTTGAAGCAGCCGCTGATCTTGATCTTTAAATCTTTGATCGCATCGGGCATTGTTGCGCTCTTGGCCGTCAACTGTGTCCGTAGTTCACCTGCCAAACCGCGTGATGCCGCAATCCCCAACTTACAGGTGTCTGTGCCTGGGCAGGCTGTAATATCCACAATTGTACCCGCCCCTGAATCGCCCAGACCGATCTCTTTTAATTCGGCATACAGGGCAGGCAGGTCTGCATCGGCCACCCAGCGCAGAACAATGTTCTGCTCGACCGTGAGACGAATCGTGTCGCCTACATAGTGACGGGCGATATCCGCTAATTTCCATGCTTGTTCTGCGGATATATCACCGAGGGGCAGATTGACGGTGACGACATTGTAGCCAGGCTGTTTTTGGGCATAGACATTGGTTGCCCCCCATGTCTCAAATGCCGATACCCCATTGACAGGAACATGTCCATTGAGGGAAATGGCGGTGCGATGGGGCTTTTCATCCAAGCGATTCAAGTCATCCAGATAAGCGGTCCAACGGTCATCATGGGGCAGTTGTGTGCGCTCTTCCGTCACCAAGCGGCGGAATTCGTCAATACCCAGTTTGGCAATCAAAAACTTTAGGCGCGCTTTGTTGCGGTTACGCTTTTCACCCAAGCGAGCAAAGACACGACAGACCGCCTGTGAAAGGGGTAAGATTTCATCCTCAGTCACAAACTCACTTAACACTTTGGCCTGATGTGGGACAGTGCCAAGACCACCACCCACGTAGACGGCGAACCCGCGTGTTGGTTTGCCATCGATCCTGCGAATTCGTGCTAAGAATCCCAGATCATGCATCTTGACCAAGCCACATGCCTCATGTTCACACCCAGAAAAGGCAGGCTTAAATTTGCGCCCAAAATCCTGCACATCATCATGCCCCAGCAAAAAGTCACTCAAAGCCTTGGCATAGGGTGTCACATCAAATGGCTCCGTGTTGCACACGCCTGCCAATGGACAGGCCGTAACGTTGCGCACTGAATTGCCACAGGCTTCCTGTGTTGTGATACCAACCGCCGCCAACCGACGCATGAGGTCTGGCGTGTCGTCAATGTGGATAAAATGCAGTTGAAAGTCCTGCCGAGTTGTCACATGCAAAATGCCTTCCGAATATTCATCGGCCAACTCTGCCAACACATCAAGCTGGTCCGGTGTTAATCCACCATAGGGTATTTTGATACGCTGCATCCCCGGTGCATCCCAAACAGTATCTGGACCCTTGACCAGATTGCCAGAGGGGAAGGGCAGTTCTTGCGTTTTTAGTCCATCATGCCGCAACCCATTGTCATACCGTTGACCATATACACCGCGCCGCAGACGTGTCTCGGCAAAGACCTTTTCATCAATTTTGTTCTGATGACGCAGAGCCATCTGCCCTTCAAATGTATCAATTTCGTGTGTCAAGGCTTCGGATATTTGATCCTGAAGCTTTTCCTTCCATAAGTGAGCAACCATGCGACTCTCCTACAATTTACTATAAATCTCTGCAAAAACAATGATAATTTTGCACAAAAAAAGCCCGTCGATATTTCGACGAGCTTTATACATCTACTCAACAATGAATTTTCATGTATGATTTACAATACTGTCAAATTCATCCTTGCTTGGCTTTCGTCAAAATATCCCCTGAGACGTGGTACACAACAGCAACAACAAAACAGACAGCAACAGCAGTTGGTGTCTTGAGTAACGATATTTGTGAATGTTGTCTTGCTAGTTGTTTTTGACATGAAAGCCGAAAAAAGTTAATAGAATTTATTCTATCAATAGTAATGCAAAAATTTAGGCGAAATTTGCCTATAACCTGTTGAAAGTATACATAGTCACGTGGGCATGTGCCAAACCGCATTTGTTGTAATTTGGCATAAATTGTGAAAACACCCTATGAAGGATCAGTGCAAAAGAAGGTGATGGCGAACAGGCTATCGGTCTATCAATCGTTTTTACGATGAACTTAACGTATTCTAGAGAAACAAAAAATAAATTATTCCTATTTGAGAACACAGATTGTACATAGCCCTATTCCTGTTTTAGTCATTATTGTTAATTGACACGATAGCCCAAATATTCTATCATACCTCTATGTTTAACATTTATACAAGCATGGAATGATAAAAGTATATCAGTTACTTATATATCAAAATTTGCATATCAGTTTTATTTGTATAGCGACAGTTAAGTGTGATAAATATGCGAAAAACGAGGAAAGGTCAAACAATGTCATTAGAAGTATTGATAAACGAACTGAACTATGCACAGTCCCCGTATTATCGTCGCTCTGAGGACGCGTTTGAACCTGAAACTGTCCATTTATTTCGCACAGCAAAAAGTGTCAATCTGGACCTAAATGAATTTAGTGGTTTGGATGGCATTTATGTATTTAAAAGAAGCCCTCATGGGGAAAATGACATTCTTGCTGCACAGCCTGCTGTTTTTGTTGCGTCAGCAGCAACAGAGATTGATGCGCGAAAAATCCATCAACGTCTATGGAACTTGAGTAACGCCCCATTTATTATTATTGTTCTTCCTCAACAAATTCGGATTTATACAGGATTTCATTACTCAAGTCAATCAAAAGAAACTGGTCTACTTGATACCTTTGAGATAGACAAGATTCAACAAATCAATACGCTTTTATCTAGTTTAGCGTCAGTAGCTGTTGATTCGGGTCAAATATGGGCGTCTCAATATGCAGCAGTATTGGACCTGAACCAACGTGTAGATTATTCTTTACTTAATAATCTAAAAAAATTAGGCAAGGTTTTGGAAGAGAATGGGTTAACACAGGAAATATCCCATGCACTGATTGGCAAATATGTCTATTTTAGTTACCTTCGAGATCGCAAAATTTTGACAGATAACTGGCTATCGGAGCAAGGTATTACAGTAGGCGATATATTTTCACATAATGCGACGATTGACACAGTACAAAAGCTGACCGAAGCTCTTGAACAGCGATTTAATGGGAGAATTTTCCCATTAGATTTTGTAAAAGCTCGAAAAGAAACTCTCGAAGATAAGCATGTTTCTTGGGTGGCATCTGTTTTTAAGGGAGACAAAATTATTTCAACTGCCCCTGAGACTATTCAACAATTACATTTACCTTTTCAAGCATATAATTTTCAATATATTCCGGTGGAAACCCTATCGTCCATTTATGAGCAGTTTATTGACAATCGAAAAGCCAAGGGGGCAATCTATACACCGGAATTTTTGGCCGATTATCTGCTTTCGGAGGTGGAGTGGGCCAAACCTATTGTACGAGGTGGGAAAATTTTGGATCCAGCATGTGGTTCTGGAATTTTTTTGGTCCTTGCCTATCGCCGTTTAATTGAAAAAGAAATTGTACGTTTAAGGCAACGGCTCACCCCTCATGACTTAAAGGAGATATTGGTCGAGAGTATCTACGGTGTCGAGCGAGAACGGGATGCTTGCTATATTACAGAATTTAGTCTGATTTTAACATTATTGCATTATGTTAATCCTCCAGATTTAGATAGGCTTGAATTTAAGTTTCCAAATCTGCACAATACACAAATTTTTGAAACTGATTTTTTTGATCTGAAGAGTGAACAGTCTGATGCCCAATTTTGGGCTAAACGTCTTAATTTTGATTGGATAGTTGGCAATCCCCCATGGACCAGTAAACTAAACAAAAAAGAAGATAGATTTGCTCTCTCATGGATAAAATTATCTCAACACAAAGTTAGTGGACAACGAGTTGCGGAAGCATTTAGTTGGTTGGTCATGCACCTATTGAACCCCAAAGGCATTGTTGGGCTTTTATTACCAGCAACAAGTCTTTACAATCTCAACTCTAAGAAATTTCGACAAAAATTCTTTACAGAGCATGCTGTTTTGAGATTTACAAACTTTGCCAATCTTCGGGATTTTCTATTTGGTAAAGATAAAAAAGATGTATTACCAGCAGCTACAGTTATCTATCGAACTGCTCTTAATCAAGAAGATCAACCCGAAATTATCCATTATGGAATATGGGGCGTTGAACAAAAAACAAGTCATAACAATAGTCCATGGTCAATTACAATTAATGAAAATGGAATTCGGACTATATCTCCATATTTAGCTCAAACTGGTGAATTTATCATATGGAAGATAGCACTGTGGGGGACCTATATTGATGAAAGAATAATTAAAAAAATTCAGTTCCTTATTCCTGAAACCTTGAATGACATATGTCAAAAAAATAAACTGGTATTTCATGAAGGCTCACAACTTCGAGATTACCAGTCTGACTCTATAGATGAACTAATACATGTTCCCTGTATTAAGGACAAAAAACAATTTAATACAAATACTATGAAATATATTCCTTTTCGATTTTCTCTTCCTTCTAGCATACTCGATGATATACCTGATGAGAAGTGTTATGTGCGGAAACAGGGCGGGCAAAAAGGGCTTAGCGTTACATGGGCCCCCCATATTGTTATCTCACCTGCATGGCAAAATTATATTGCGTATAGTAACGAAGATTTTGTAATTTCACCAAGGCAGATGGGAATTGCGGCGCAAAAGAAATCTGTTCCTCATAAAGAAGATTATTTGAAAGCGCTGACAGTGTATCTAAATTCAAGCCTTGTCGCTTATTACTTGTTTTTTCATTCACCAGAATGGGGTATATCCAGACGGGCAAAGCGCGTCTCTACAACAGAGGTTGGCAGACTCCCCACGCCTGATTTTACAATGGAGCAGACGCGTAATCTTGCTAAATTTTATGAGGATATAGTCTATTATGAACAAGATAGAGTTAGTCGATTAGTTGCTGAACTCAAATCTACACAATTAGAACTAAACATTGGAGAGACTGAGTATAATAGAATTAGTCATGATCAAGCTCAGTATAATGGCAATCCTTTAACACCCCGCGAATATAAAAAAATTAAGCCTTCTCTTGATCTATTGCAAATACAAGTACAACGACAAATTGATAAAAAGATTTATGAATTGTTGAAAATTCCACTAGATACACGCTTGATTATTGATGAGTTTATACAAGTTCGTTTGCCATTGGATCAAGTAACGACCAATAAAAAATCAGTACGTGAGCCTACTCCCAAAGAGTTACTGGCATATGCAAAGGAACTACAAGCGGAACTGAATGCTTTCACAATGGAAGCAGCATATCATCAAGTAAGTATCGCCTTTTCAAATGACCTAGTTGAATGCATAGTTGAGATTACAAATGAGCAAAGCATCGAAGAAGTTAAACCTGTTAAAGTTGAAGTTACGCAGGATTCAATTCAAACACTACTTTTTGCAGAATTGAGCGAGAACATACGCGAGCAAATTAGCCAGTGGGTTTATATTCAGCGTAGTTTGTATCTGTTCGATGGACCACACATCCATCTTTATAAAGCACCGCGATTAATCGACTGGACACGAACACAAGCTATTCATGATGCGGGAGAAATTATTGGGAGAATCCTCACGGAATCAACGGGGTATTAACAATGAAAAAAATAACGCCAAACCTTAATTATTATGGTCGCTATTCAGATAATTTTCGTAAAAACGCATTTCAATTAATTGATTGGGGTTATCAAGACGCGATAGACAAAATACGTTCAACGATTGAAAAAGATCAGGTAGAGGACGATATCACAGAGGCTATTGCGAATGCGATTGAAAATCGACTATGTACAGAAGAAGGCCCTCGCTGGCTTAATCAATATACAATTAAAAATGAAAGTCCAATAAAATCTAAAGAGAGAACAGGTAAAAAACGTCAACGAGTTGACATACTTATTGAATCAACTTCGCAATGGCGTCCACAATATTTATTTGAGGCCAAAAGGCTGCGAAAAAATGGTTATGGAATTGGCAAATATATAGATAAAAAGGGGATGGGCTGTTTTATCACTGGGGCTTATGGTGAAAGATATGATGAAGCAGCAATGCTTGGTTATGTACAAAGTGGCACAGTGGCATCGTGGAAGAAAGACATCTGGGACAGAATCGACCAAGATGCCACTAACTTGGATTTGAACCCGCCTCAAAAAGATTTCAATACGTCATCATTCAATGATGTATGGCTCAGTAACCACGACCGTAGTTTGGTGGGCCGCCCAATCGACATCTATCATATCTTGCTGGACTGTACATGACGTGCAGCCTGTACCTGCTCAATCAACCGAATGGACGACAATAACTAGCTCCTCATAATCACCATAACACGTGCGGATATACTACAGTCCGGTTCATGGGTCAAATTCACGCCGCCCATTTCCCCCGTTTGAGGAAGATTAGATAGATTTACCTCTTTGCGCTCTCACCTGACACGCGGAAGTAAATCAAAATTGCCAGCAACATCACAGCCATCATCAGGAAGCCGATGGCCGAGCCAAAGGGCCAATCACGCGTGGTCATAAACTGCTGCTGGAGCAGATTCCCCAAGAGGGCAACCTTGCCACCACCCATCAGTGCGGGGGTGATGTATGCACCCAGTGAGGGGACAAAGACGATGATGCCACCTGCCACAATCCCAGGCAAGGAGAGCGGTAACAGGATGCGTGTGGTACTATAAAAACTGTTGGCCCCAAGATCGGACGCCGCTTCGAGCAGAGACCAATCGAGTTGTTCCAGATTGCTGTAAATGGGGAGAACCACAAAGGGTAGATAGCCGTAGAAGAGTCCCAAGAAGACCGCGCCCTGATTAAAGAGCAGGGGCAAGGGGTCGGCGGTCATGGTGGCAAGCCATGCGAAGAAGCTGCTATTGGCCGAGAGTGCCACTGCCTGTTCATGCAGCGTTGTCGTCCAAAAGCTATTGATCAGCCCTGAATCACGCAGGATCAACATCCATGCATAGGTGCGTACCAAGAAGTTGGTCCAGAACGGAATCATGACCAGAAAGATGAGAATATTACGCCAGCGTTGAGGGCGTCGCGCTATCCAGTAGGCGAAGGGATAGCCAAAGAGAAGACAGATGAGTGTGTTGACAATTGCTAACCAAAATGATCGCCAGAAAATTTGCAGATAGATATATTGCCCACCAATTTGACTAAAGAAGCGGGTATAGTCATCAAAGAGGATGGCTAACCCAGCAAGAGATAGTTCTGGATAGATGATCGTGCCGCGTGGCCCCCGTTCGCTTAAGCTGATGAGAAAGACGATGACATTGGGCAACACAAAGAAGACAATCAGCCAGAAGGCGGCAGGATAGTTGACAGCCCAAGCAGTCTGTCTTGTCAACAAAATCAGCATCATGCCTGCAAGCGCGACAAAGAAGATTGCGCCAAAGAATTCGCCTGTGCCAGCCCAATACGCCCCCAAGAGTAGGACCAGCAGCGTGTTCCAAGTGACACCTGTCCAGCGTCCCACGGTTGGTTTCCAGAGCAAGATTACACCGATGACGGCATCAATGCCAAGCCCAATTCCGTAGATTAGGTAGGGAATCAGTGGTGGGAAGGTGGCAAGTGCATTTTCGAGATCAAAGGCCGACCAATTGAAATTGATAAAGGTCATCCAGCGAAAGAGCAGGACGCCCCAAAGCGCAGCACGACCAAGCGAGAGCCACGCGGCGATGCGAGTCAGTGGGTCAATCAAGTTGGCGAAGTCTGTTGGGCGTGGTTGATTTTGTGAAATTGTTGTTGCTGTCATAATGATGAAACCGTAGGGGCGTGTGGCCTTGCGCCTGCCCACTGCGTGTATATGATTTGGGCGGACACAAGGCCACACACCCTGCATTTTATTCTGCCAAAACCTGTGCATGATCCGGTGCCCAAGCAACTGTGACCATATCACCCTGTTGCAGTGTCTCGTCCTCATATTGCCCCAAATTTTGGACACGGACAAAAAGCTTATCACCCGTGAGCAATGCCACTTGGTAGCGCGTATCTGTGCCAATGTAGATCACATCAGCAATGCGACCATTGAGCGAAACCGTAGTATCGGTTGCACCCCCCTGAGGCAAAAAGTCATCCATCTCGTTGTGTTTGTGCAGCATGATTTTCTCTGGGCGAACGGCAAGCGTGGCCTTGGTACCCATCTGTAACGCGGCATTAGACCTGCCCGCAAAGGTGATACCGCCTGACTCCAGTACAGTATAGTCGCCCGTCTCAACCACCAGCCCGTCAATAAAGTTGGTCTCACCGATAAAATCAGCCACAAACCGATTGATTGGCTGTTCATAAATCTCACGCGGTGCCCCTACCTGCTGCACAAGGCCATCGTTCATGACGGCGATGCGATCCGACATCGTGATGGCCTCTTCTTGGTCATGCGTGACGTAGATAAAGGTGATGCCTACCTCGGATTGGATTTGCTTAAGCTCGAGTTGCATGGCTTTACGCAACTTGAGGTCAAGCGCACCAAGTGGTTCATCAAGCAACAACACACGCGGCTGGTTGACCAATGCGCGCGCCAAAGCCACACGCTGTTTTTGTCCACCTGAAAGCTGCCCCGGTCGCCGCGCGTGAAAGTCACCCATCTGAACCAGAGTCAACGCATCACCAACACGCTGTTTGATCTCCGTTTTGGGTACTTTTGCCATCTCCAGCCCAAAGGAAACATTCTGTGCCACTGTCATATGTGGAAACAGCGCATAGTTTTGAAAAACAGTATTGACAGGGCGTCGATAGGCAGGAATCCCCGCCACCTGTTGGTCCATAATAAATATCTGACCCTCAGATGGTTGCTCAAATCCAGCGACCATGCGCAGTGTGGTGGTTTTGCCACAGCCGCTAGGCCCCAAGAGCGAAAAAAACTCACCATCGCCAATCTCCAGCGACATGCTGTCAACGGCGACAAAATCACCAAAGCGTTTGGTGACATTTTCAAGCTGAACACTTGTGGACACGGCTCATTATCCTTGTGTATAAATTTAGTGCAGACTGATTAATGGAAGATAGTTTACAACAAAGCAGGTAGCTTACGCAAATAATAATGTTATGAGTACCTATCCAAAAATTCTTGTGGTTGAAGATGAAGTGTTGACCGCGTTGGGCGAAGAGTCGGATAAAGTCAAGGCATTGGATATGGGGGCGGATGACTATCTCACCAAACCTTTTGATGTGGAAGAGTTGATGGCACGTGTCCGCGCCGCGTTGCGACGGGTGCAGTGGCTTGAGAAGGATTCCTCACGCGAGACGTTACGCTATCATGATTTGGAGATTGATGCAGAGAAAATGATGGTGATCTGTCGTGGCGAGGCATTGACGCTGCCCCAGACCGAGTACAATCTGCTCTACCTATTTATGACTCTGCTGAAAAAAGGTCAAACCGATACAAAAGTCCGACTTCTTACCAGTGGTAGCGAATAACAAATTCTACAGAAGTCGGACTTTTTTCAGTGGAGTCATTTATGCAAAACATCGGCAAAGTACTGTCGCATCGATATATACTTCAACATGTTTGGGGGGCTGATTATGGGGAGAGGCAGAATATTTGCGTGTGTACATCGGGCGTGTGCGTCGCAAGATAGAGATCAACCCCTCCAATCCAGACTACCTGCTTACGGAATATGGGGTGGGCTACCGCTTTGGTGTATAAGTCAACTTACGACCCATTTGATACCCACATATCCGTCTTATCTAATACGAGTTTTACCTTAACAGGATGTCCATAGACCTGATTGAACAAATACCCTTCTTGGTTAAATGGAATTTCCATCGGTTCTGCGTTCCCTGCGCGATCCACCGCTCGTGTGGTGATTGTGTACTCTCCAGGGATGGCATCATCCCACTCAAATTCAAAATGGACCCATGCATGTTTGAAAAACGGTGGTAGCAATTGCGCATGTCCCCCGCGCACCCACTCCCCATTGATATCGTAAATACACCATTCTACACGCTGAATCGGTGCATGTGGTGAACGTGCAATCCCGCGAATTAACTTGGTCTCTCTTCTGAATACGACATTCCAAGGCAAGAGCAATGAGCTTTTAATCGTCTGTGTTGTGATCTCTCCCCCCAAGACACCATGCTCATGATCACCCGCCCATTCATCACCAATCATGACATAATGTTTTGTATTGCGCTCTACCCAAATCTTCTCGCTGGATACTGTAATCGATCCAACCCATTTGATGCTGTTGGCACCAATCCACCCCGGCACAACCAAACGCACAGGCGCGCCATGATCAGGCGGAAGCATCCCGCCATTCATCATGTAAGCCAAAATCGTATCAGGGTCCAGTGCTTTCTCAATGGGGATGGGACGACTCACCCCTCCCTCCGGCGCATCCCTGTCCAGCCCCTTGATGTTCACATCCACTGCTGTCTCTTTTACACCAGCCAATGCCAACACATCACTCAGTGAGACTCCTGTCCAAATTGCATTGCCAATCCCTCCTATCATCCAAGGCGTCATCACGAGGTCACCATTCGTTTGCGGTTCCTTGCCGTGAATGCGGCTGAAGAGGGCACGATGATTGCCTGCACATTCCAGATAAGCAGCAAAGGTACGGGCGGGCATCCGCACCAAATCATCAAATGTCAGTGTCACTGGGCGTTCAACCGCATCGCCACTAATCTCGATGACATATGTTTTGATGTCAATCAGGGGCGTTTGGGTTGCGCTGCACACAAAGAAATGCTCTGTTGGTGTGATAAACGTGTCTAACAGGTCTGGTGGTGTTTCCAGCGCATCCTCATGTTGGATTAAATATTTTGCAGGTTTCATCGCTGTCATCGTGTGATCTCCATTGTATCAGGTTTGGAAGGTTTGCTGATTGGGGATACCAATATTACCCATATGGATCTGCCGCATCCCGCAGCCCATCCCCCAAGAAGTTGAACGCCATAATCGAAACGACAACAAACGCCCCCGGCAACAACAGCCAAGGTGCTCCCGCGACCGACTGCAAATTCTGCGCCTCAAAGAGCAAAATGCCCCAACTGATGGCTGGTGGACGCAGGCCCAAGCCGAGATAGCTGAGTGCTGTCTCTGAGATAATCATGGTGGGGACACTGAGTGTCAGCGTGGCGATGATGTGGCTGAGGAAGGACGGGATCATGTGGCGGAAGATAATGCGCAGTTCACCTGCACCTGCAAATCGCGCGGCCATGATAAAGTCTTCCTCACGCAGGGCCAAGAATCGTCCGCGCACCTCGCGGGCGAGTCCTGTCCAACCGATGAGTGATAGGATAACGGTGATGGCAAAGTAGACTTGCAGGACCGACCATTCGAGTGGGACGGCTGCACCCAATGAGAGCCAGAGTGGAATGGTGGGCATGGAACGCAGGAATTCGATGACACGCTGGATGATGTTGTCGGCAAGGCCACCATAGAGACCAGAGACGCCACCCAGCAGCAAGCCCAAGAATAGACTGATGAGAACGCCAATCAGCCCAATCGAGAGCGAAATGCGTGTGCCATACATAACGCGTGACCACATGTCACGCCCCATGCGGTCTGTGCCTAATGGATAGAGTGGCACTGGATTATACGTTGGATTGCCGCTGTCATGCTGGAGGACACCCCACTGAACAGGCACTTCTTCACCCGTTTCGGTAATGCCATTGCCAAGGCTAAAGAGATGTGTACTGCTGGGAAAGATGCCCCAAAGCGTATACTCATAGCCTTCGGCAAAGAATTCAACATAGTACTTGATACTGGTATCTTCAACATACTCTTTGGCAAAGGTGTCTGGGTTCCGTTGCCCTTTGATGCCATAGACAAAAGGTTGCCATCCATCAAAGTGGATATCCTGTGGTGGCATGAAGATGATTTCGTCATGCTGTCGTTGTGGGTCGTTGATTGCCAGAAATTCAGGGATTGCGGCTATTGTATAGAAGAGGATAACAACCACTGCACTGATCATCGCAATGCGATGTTTGCGAAAACGCCACCACACAAGCTGCCATTGCGATGCGACCAAGGCTTTGTCATCTTGGCTGGAGATGACTTCGCTATCATCTATTGCGACGGATGGCTCGTCATCAAGTTGATCGATAAATGATTTTTCGTTCTCTGTTGTTTTCTCAAATTCGGTTGTCATAGCTTCTTCTCTACACCTAACCTTGTACGCGGATTCTTGGATCTGTGACTGCCAGCAGAATGTCGGATATGAGTGTGCCGATGAGGGTGAGTACGGAAAGGATCAATACAATGGAGCCAGCCATATACATATCTTGACTGAGCAAGGAACGGAGCAGGAGTGGGCCGACTGTTGGGAGACTGAGAACGGTTGCAACGATGACGCTGCCAGAGAAAAGTTGCGGCAATGCCCACCCAACCGTGCTGATGAATGGATTGAGGGCAATGCGTGTGGGGTACTTCAGGATAACGCGCCGCTCGGTTAACCCTTTGGCGCGTGCCGTTTCTACATAGGGCTTGTTGAGTTCATCCAGCAGGTTGGCGCGCATGATGCGGGTAAAGCGTGCCGTGCCGTCTGTCCCCAAAATCAACATGGGCACCCAGATGTGCGTCATCATGTCCCAAACCTTGCCCAAACTCCAAGGAGCCATAACATATTCTTCGGAGAAAAGTCCCGTGACTTTGAGACCAAAGTTGCTAAAGGCGACCCACATGATCACCAATGCCAATAAAAAGTTGGGTGTGCCGACGCCGATATAGGATAAAAAGGTGAAGGTATGGTCCAGCCAGGAGTACTGCCGGACAGCGGAGAAAATGCCAATCGGGATGGCAAGGGACCAAGTAAAGAGGATTGTAAAGACACTAATTATCAGTGTGAGCGCAAGCCGCTCACCGATCAGATCCCCGATGGGCTTTTGCCATTCAATAGATACGCCAAAGTCACCTTGAACCACGCCGGACATCCAACGCAAATATTGAATATACATGGGCTGATCCAACCCATAACGGCGTTTGAGATTCTCAAGCTCACCTTGATCCACAAGTTCCCCCTGAGCTTGTAAGCGCGATACATAGTCTGTCAAAAAATCGCCTGGTGGTGCTTGGATCAACACAAACGAAATCACAGACATGAGTACAACCATAGGGAAAAAGATGAGTAATCGTCGTATGATAAAGGTAAACATTGGCGTATCCTTTTTTTAGTTGAGAGTTGAAAGTGGAAAGTTGAAAATGCTGAACTGCATCACTCTCAACTTTCCACTTTCAACTTTCCACTATTAACTATTCTGCGTAGAATAACTGCTCTGGATAGGCAGTGGATGGTGTACGCAGCGGCCAGTCGTTACCACCAACTGGTGGGACATTGCGCATCTTGGCGTTGGTAACAATCACACCCTGTACCATTGGGCTAAGCCCTACGATACCGATGTTGTATACGTTGTCGACCAATTCACGGTAAATTTCTTGACCCAATGCGTTGCGCTCTTCGGCTGGCAGCGTTGGTCCCTGAAGATGCTTGTCCATGAATTCCATCATCCACGCAGGTGGCTCAATACCCGCTTCGCCACCCGTGTCAACCCAGTTGCCCCATGCAGGTGCAGTCAGGTTGCCAATGCTTTCTGGTACACGCTTGCCGATGTTTGAGAAGGTGAAACCAGTGGTATCTTCATTCCAAACGTAAACAGCAAACTCGTTGTTTTGGTGACGGGTAGTCAACAGACTACGGGTCAGTTCCTCAACCTCAGCTTTCACACCAACTGCTTCCCAGTAGGTTGAAACTTGCTGTGCCACATCCGGCCATGCACCAAATGCTGGCGTCACACCGATAGGCAGAACGATACGTTCGCCATCAATCGTGCGGAAGCCTTCATCATCCTTGTCTGGCAAGATTGAATCGAGCATTTCGTTGGCTGTGGCAACATCATATTCAGTGTACTTGAATTCCCACTCTTCGCCTGGATAGTGTGGATGGCCTGGCGCAGGAACGCTCTGACGTGGTACACCGAGACCCAACATGCTGATTTCGCGGATTGCTTCGCGGTCAATCGCAATGGAGAGTGCCTGGCGGAAGGTTGCATCGCGCAATGCCTCACCCTCAGGACCTTCATAGCTCAGGTTTGGATAGAAGGCAACGTCTGTACCACCAAACGTAGGCCACAGCGTGACAACATAACCACCCACCTCTTCACCCTGCTTGAGTGTTGGCACGTTTTCCATCTTGATGTGACGGCCTTGGAAGTCGATATCACCTTCAACGGCTTTCAGGTTGAGTACTTCGATGTCTTCAACCAATGTGAAGGTTACTTCATCAATATATGGCAACTGATTGCCAGCGGTATCAACCGCATAGAAGTATGGATTGCGGCTTGCGGTTACAATCTGGTCACCCAGTACGTTTTGGAATTTCCAAGGACGTGTGGTTGGGCGCTCGTCGCCATTGGTGTTGTGGGCAACTTTGTCATCATAGAGCTGCGGCCAGCCTTCAAAGCCAGCTTCCTCAGCCATTGCTTGGGCGCCTTCGTTGAAGTCACCGTGGAACTGTTCCATGTAGTGTGATGGTGTGTATGGAATGTTGCGAGATGCGCCACCACAAGCTTGGTCGGCCTGTGCCAGAATCTCCAAGAAGAGCGTGTTTGGATTGGGATAGATGAACTTGACCGTGTAGTCATCCACCATTTCCATCGTACCAAAGCTATCGCCAGAGCGCAAGAAGGCAGGCAAGACAGGTGTCAGTTCTTCATTCATGAGAACGTTTTCGTATTGCCACATGAAGTCGTTGGCATTGAAGTCATCGCCATCTGACCAGCTCATGCCTTCACGCAGGAAAACAGTCCATTCTGTACCGTCTTCGTTTGACTCATAGCCCTTGGCAACCGCTGGCACAATCTCGAAACCATCGATTGTAAAGCGGAAGAGACCACCACGCGAAATGCGCCAGTAGTTACAACCATCTGCTGGTCCTAAGTAAGCACGGCGCAATGTACCGCCATAGGTACCCACCTCATCAACAGGTGTGATGATCATTGGCTCAACAGGCAGACGTTCCTCGACTGGTGGCAGCTCGCCCGCAGCGACCATCTCGGCCAACATGGGTGCTTCATTATAGCCACCATCGCCTGCGTCCTCTGCTGGTGCGGCTTCCTCCTCTGGTGCAGCTTCCTCTGCTGGCGCAGCTTCTTCGACGGCAGGCGCAGCAGGTGCGCCACCACAAGCAGCCAAGACCATAGAGAAAACGATGAGTAAACTAAACAGAACATGTAATTTCCGCATGTGTTTATTCCCCTTTTGGTATTGATATAATATTGAAATTAACGGCTCGCTAAAGATTCATATGATTGGTTAACTTCACCTCCCACAAAAATAATTACCAGCGAAGCTCGTGTATGACCCGCACTAGAGAGTGCTTACTCCGCGTTTGAATGGGTATTTTATTCTGTAGAATAGCCTAATATGCTGACACCAATATAGAATTCAAATGAGCCAGATAATTGAGACACAAATGGATAATCGTAGGATAGACTAGGAGCATAGTTCGCATGTTGAACGGGATTGTACACTACGGTTATGGTTATTGGCAAATTGCAGTAAAGTGTGTCTGTGAATGTATGACTGTGGGTCTGTGAAGTGTGGTGTATTGGTTGCGGTTCTGAGTCTCTTCGATTGGTCCAATGGATTGAGAAAAGCTGACACATCCCTCAATCCATTGGACCAATCTGGTGTTACGAATCAATGCGCCGATAGTAGCGTGCCGGACCAATTTCCAAGATCAATTCAAAATGGGCGTTAATTTCAGCCATCACCGCGTCCCCATAATAGCCCACAAACCGTTCCAGAATGATATACTGCGGTTCATAGTCGATGAGGGCATCATACATAGTTTCGTCAGTGATGATTCCCGTCTCGATTCGTTTGCGACTGATCGAAGCGATAGGTGGTGTGACTGGTTGCCCGGCTTGAAACGCATAAAATGGACGGTCCGTGAACACAAAACCTGGTTCAGCCAATCCATCGTCACGTAGTTGATGCACCATCTCCCAAACATACAGCGGGCGATAGGTTTTGGATTGCTCTTCAATGCGCTTGGGCAACGCCGATGGATAGAAGAGTAAGGCGACAAAGAAGACCAGTGTGCTTGCCACCAAGAGTGCTAAGCGCGCATAGGCCATGCGCATCGACGCGGTGTAAGTTGTGGCAGCATTCGCCAAATTATTAAACAAGTATGCCCACGCCTCAACGCTAAACGCCGCCATCCAACTCAATGGTATCGTTAGTAACACGATGTGGTGATACCAAAGTGGACGATGGAATGCCATGCCAACGACGCTGATCACAAACCAGAAGAGCGGCAGTAATACCCCTCGTCGTCGCTGCAATAATCCCCAAAAAACACCGACAGCGGCCAAAAACAGATAAAATCGCTGTTGGGTGGCAAAGTTCACCAAAAATTCACGACTTTCCTCGGCAAAGGCAATCTGCCCCCGTGTCTCGGCACCAAAGTGCGTTTGGATGAGCATGGAAGGATTGAGTGATCTGAAATATAGGCCGATGATGAAAAACGCGCTTAATAACACTGTCCCCCAGATGATAGCTTGGACAAATCGTGTTCGTTGGCGCGTCAAAGGTGGTGTTTGGTTCAGCTTACTTAGTAAAAAATAAAAGCCGACAAAGGGCAATAGAATCAGTACAAATAGTTTTGTTTGCAATGCAAGTGCCATCACAATGGCTGAAAGAATAATTTGACTAATGCGAATCTTCTTAGGTGTCTTATATTCGTGCCCCTCTTGTCGACAGCTAATCATCAGCAGCGTAATGGAGAGCATTGCGAGGGCAATGGACGGTAGACCGACCATGACCGCCGCACTGAGCCGCAGATAGAATTCACTGAGAACAAGCAGCACCACACCAATGGTTGCCGCAAAGGCAGTGACCGACTGGTGCATTGCTAGATAAAAACTCCAAAGTAGAAGCGCAGAAAAAAGTGTGATCAAAAAACGGGCTGATTCAACGGACTGCCCCACCCAATCAAACCACTGTGATAACATCACAGTGAGCAGCGGTGGTTGATCATTCCATACATCAATATAAAGACGAAACCCCTGATCATAGAGCATCGTTTTCATCAAATTGATGCCTTCGTCATAGTCATAATCAGCAGGAAAGGAAAACGGGTCGCGCCAAAGCATAAAGGCAATAAACGCAACAGGAATAAAGACCCCGGTCTTTAACAAAAATTGCCAAGTATAAGTCATCGCGAGTTTACTATAATTCAGCATAAATCCCTCTTGGTTCAGTCATGTTTGTGTGATTACGGTTAACCCTTATGATGATTTCCTCTGGATGGTTGCTCTTGATGGTAGGTAAGCAAGCTCTTTGTAAGTATAGACTAAACATCAAAAACTGTATGCGTGTTTGCGTACTATTCTCTTTTATATAGGAAGAGGGGTTACACACAGATTATTTTACACTTTCCAAAAGATATACATATGACACTTCTATTCTCAAGGAACAGCCCTCGTTTTGGACGCTAGAAAATGATGACGTAAAATTATTTGAGCAGTATCACAAATTGCCGATCTGTGTCTGAGACACAGATCGGCAATCTACGATATGCTCTCGTCTAATATAGTAATTTTCCTGACAGAGCACTCGATAGAAAGAAATGGATTCACATACTATGAGCAATGGGCAATCAAGTCTGTCTGTTGAAAGCGAACACTCGATATACCATAACAAGTTTACCTTGTACTTACTCATCCCAATCATACTGTTTTTTGCAAACTGGATACCACGCGTCATGGGGCTGGACATTTTTGTCACAGCGGATGAACAGGCATGGTTACAACGCAGCATAGATTTTGCGGGGGCACTCGTGCGCCAATCGTGGCGTGAAACCTTTCAGTTTGAGCATCCTGCGGTGACGACGATGTGGCTGGGGACATTGGGCATTATGCAGAATATTCCGATGTACTTGGAACAGATCACAACCAACCCTGAACCATTTCAACGGCCTTTTCAATTTTGGTTAGAGGACGAAACCGGGGTAACACGGATAGCTCTGCTGGCCTCCACGCGCTGGTGGGTCACAATGGGCATCGCACTGACATGCACATCTACCTACTTCCCCTTGCGCCGCTTGCTAGGGACACCAATCACGACGCTTGCACTTCTATTGGCGGCGTGGTCGCCGATGGTGGTTGGTTTTTCACGCCAACTACAGCCAGATGGGTTCCTTGCCAGCACAATGTTTGCCTCACTCATCTTTTTCTTGGCGTGGCTCTATGACGAGAAAGGGGGACATAGAAACCTCCTCTATTTGATTATCTCCGGCGTGATGATGGGGCTGGCATGGCTGACCAAAACACCTGCGGCCTTTTTGGTCCCGACTGGTGGATTATTATTGCTGTGGCAAATTGTGTACGAGCGACATCGCTGGCGTTTCTATGTTGTCAACTATGTCGTCTGGGGTGCAATTGCCTCTGTTGCATATTTCGCACTGTGGCCTGCCATGTGGGTAGACCCGCTTGGTGTTTTTACACAAATATATCGCACCATGACCGAGTACTCCGTGGCACATGTCAACCCCAATTTTTTCTGGGGACACATTGTCGAAGACCCTGGACACTTTTTCTATCCTGCCGCCTACCTCTTCCGCACAACGCCTGCGGTCTTCATTGGTTTAATCGCTGCACTCGTGGCTGGGGCTGGGCGTTATGGCCCGTTCCAAAACAAAACGACCCGCCGTACGACTGTAGGAGTTATTGTCTTTGTCTTGTTATTTACCGGATGTATGACCCTCATTGGCAAAAAATTTGATCGATACTTACTGCCAGTCTTTTTAGCCCTAGATGTGGTTGCCGCCTTGGGGTTATATTCTCTGGCACAATTCATTGCCCAATGGTTTACTCGACTTAGCAAGCTAGAATCCATCACACAGGCAGACACCGCTAGGTCAACAGGAATTATCCAACTTACCCTCATAACCCTAGCACTTCTCTTTCTACATGGCATTTACACCGCCCAGCATTATCCCTACTACATGACCTACTTTAACCCCGTCATGGGTGGGACTGATGAAGCCCCCGCGCGTATGTTTGTAGGCTGGGGCGAAGGGCTGGAACAGGTTGGTGCATGGCTCAATGAGCAGCCAGATGCCGAGCGTATCCATGCAATATCATGGTATGCGCCAGGCTCATTGTCCTTCTTCTTTGAGGGAACATCGATCAGTGTGTTGCATGGTTCGCGGATGCCTTGGCTGGATGTCAAGTACGTCGTGCTATATATCAACCAAATCCAACGCAACATTCCCACAGCCAATATCATTCAATATTTTACGCGTGAACAATCTGTCTTTGAAGTAGAAAGCAATGGGCTAACATTGGCACGCGTGTACGACATGGAATTGCTTTTGGGTAAATTGGCCGAGAATACACCACCATTAGAAGACATTGCCTATACACAACAATGGCCTGACTTTCAACTGACTGGTATACAAACATTACCGCTTGCCCAAATACCTGCTGCGCTCCCCATTGCGTTGACATTTGATCAGGAGAGTGATCTGTCCCAATCTTACAAAGTATCGTTACGGTTTGTGGGCGATACTGGCACACTGATTGCCCAGCGCGATGTCCCCCTTACACCCGAAGTCCGTGTTCAGCTTTATGTCCCACCGGATGCATTACCTGCACCCTATGATTTGTTCATGATGGTGTATGATGAACAAACGTTAAGCCCAGTTCCCACAATCGATGGGCAAGAATTAATCAAATTAACAACCATCACAGTAACAGAACCATATTAGCGAAACCAGACCTTCGGGAGATGTCCAAAAAAGCTTTGGTATGTCCTAACGCTCTACGGACACCTCCCGAAGGTCTTACAAAAAATTGCCATCCTTTTACGTAAAACGACCGTCATTCACCACCATATTGTCCAATAAAGCCAGCATGGACGTGGTTGGTCTGCGGTAAAATAGGTGAACTATTACTTCCCATTGTTTTATGATGCATTGGTCAGTAGGATAAAACGTTATTTTTTTATATAATTGAACTGATAAAATTAACGATTTTCTGAAAAATGCAAAAACATAGAAGTAATGACACAAAACAACGTAAAAGGATACAGAGAAAATGTCTGATACACCAACCGTACTGATTGTCGATGATGTTCCAGAGAATTTAGCGGTGCTTTTCACAACACTGCGTACTGCCAATTTCCGTGTGCTGGTCGCTGAGAACGGTGAAAGCGCATTGGAGAGATTAGCAAACGTTCAACCTGACGTGATTTTACTGGATATCCTCATGCCGGGGCTGAATGGTTTTCAGACTTGCCAGCAAATCAAAAAAAATGAACAGACAGCCAACATACCCATTCTCTTTCTGTCAGCCTTAGATGAACCTGTGGACAAAGTGCGGGGCTTTCAGGTGGGCGGCGTAGATTACATCACCAAACCAATTGAGGCTGAAGAGGTGGTGGCACGGGTAAACACACATATCCGTTTAAGACAGTTGCAGCGGGATGCGGAACGTCAGAATGAACGCTTGGAGGTCCGCGTTCAAGAGCGCACTCGTGAACTGATGGAAGAGGTGGTG
>JBCCFC010000013.1:0-26176 GCA_039029935.1 Chloroflexota bacterium | reverse complement strand
TGACGGTGAAGAAGCTGCCGCTGATGACGGTGAAGAAGCTGCCGCTGATGACGGTGAAGAGGCTGCTGCTGATGGAGGTGAAGAAGCTGCCGCTGATGATAGCGAAGAGGCTGCTGCTGATGACGGTGAAGAAGCTGCTGCTGATGAAGGTGAAGAAGCTGCCGCCGATGAAGGTGAAGAGGCTGCTGCCGATGACGGTGAAGAAGCTGCTGCCGATGACGGTGAAGAAGCTGCTGCCGATGACGGTGAAGAAGCTGCCGCTGATGATAGCGAAGAGGCTGCTGCCGATGAAGGTGAAGAAGCTGCTGCCGATGAAGGTGAAGAAGCTGCTGCCGATGAAGGTGAAGAAGCTGCTGATGAAGGCGAAGAGGCTGCCACTGATGAAGGCGAAGAGGCTACCGCTGACGAAGGTGAAGAAGCTGCCGCTGACGAAGGTGAAGAAGATGGCAGCGCATCCGACCCAACCAATGTCATTCAGCCACGTGTCTACTTTTATGAGCCAGTAGATGGTTCGATTGAGCGCACAAAATTCACGGTTATTATGATGTCTGAGTGGTTGATGGTGGAGCCTGCTGGTGAGGTACGCGAAGGTGCTGGACATATGCACATTCTCATCAACACAGACTTTATCCCAGCAGGTGAGGTCATTCCAAATGATGATGCCCATCGCCACTTTGGTGACGGTTCATTGGAAACCAAGCTGACCTTACCACCTGGTGAACACACGTTACGTCTGCAATTTGCCGATGGTGCGCATGTTGCGCTGGAAGGTGACGCCTATCGTGATGAGATTACGATTACTGTGACTGAGTAGTGTGAATCAGTATTCAGTGGGTCGGTAGGTCAGTAAGGCGATTTCGGGGAAAGAATATACCAAAGAGACAACGTATTCGTACAGGCTTTATATATCAAGTCCATACGAGCAGTTGGTATATTTATTTCGGGAAATCGCCTAATCGGTCGCCCGTATACCAACGACTGAATACCGACCTACTGAATACTAGCCCTCTACCTTACTAAACCCGCACATATACATGCATCCGCCCCGTATCACCCAACTCCACTTCACCGGCATAGATATTGCCACGCGAATCAGTCCAAAGGCCATGTGGCCCACCAATAAACCCACCAACCTCATAACTCTGTTCTGCACCACCCCACTGTGTGATCAACGCTTGGTCGGTGGTGTACAGGCTGATTTGGCGACCCAACTCGGCGACATAAATCACATCATCGTTGGGATCAAAGTGGATGGTGTTAGGACGCAACAGCCCTGTCCACTCATGCAAGAAATTGCCATCGGTATCAAAAATTTGCACACGATTGTTCTCACGGTCACAAATCCACACATGACCATCTTTGCCCATGCGCACAGAATGCGAAATCGAGAATTGGCTTGGTCCATCACCACGCTCACCCCATGACAGCAGATGCTCACCTGTGGCGGAGTATTTGTGAACACGCGCATTGCCATAGCCATCCGAGATGAATAAATCACCATTGGGTGCAACAGCCAAATCGGTTGGGCGGTTGAAGGGATCACCATCGGCAGCAGCGGGTTGACCTGCCTCTACACCCACCGAACTGATTGTCATTAGGTGTGCGCCTGTGCGATCAAATTTATCAATGCGATGGTTGCTGGTGTCAACACAAAAAACATTATCCTCGCTGTCGATAAAAAGGCCATGTGCCTGCTTGGGGACCAGAATGCCCTCACCCCACGTCTCCAAATAGTTGCCTGCTGTATCAAAGACCAAGAGCGGTCGCTCACTGCGTGAATAGACAAAGATGCGGTCCTGCGAATCACAGGCTACGCCCACGATCCAACCCCAATGCCAGCCCGCCCATTCACTGGGAACTTGCGGCCAATCAGTCACAATCTCGTACTTGTAGGTGTCATTGCCAACGATCATAATCTGGTTTCTCCTATGGATATTCTTTGGTATACTGTAGCTCATCAGCTAGCTATACATAGCCTAAATTAGGTTGTGAAAATGTGCAACCAGCAAAAATGCAGGAGAATACTATGGCAGGACAAAATATACCAGACAAACCAAATATTTTATTTCTGATGACCGACCAAATGCAGGGGCGGGTCTTGAACCCGGATAATCCCTGCCAAACACCCCATTTGGATAAATTAGCCGCACAAGGAGTACGTTTCACCCGTGCCTACACACCCAACGCCGTCTGTTCCCCTGCCCGCGCCAGCTTGATGACCGGGCTGCTGCCGCACAATCACGGTGTCCTCTATGTCACTCACACCGTTGATGATGACCAAGCCTGTCTGCGTACCGAGTATCCGCACTGGGCGCAGCGGCTGGTGGACAATGGCTATCGCACAGGCTACTTTGGCAAGTGGCATGTCGAGCGCACCAATGAGTTGACCAACTTTGGTTGGCAGGAATATGGCGAGTTGGGGCGTCCCATAGATGCAAAGTCCCCCACCTTTTCGATGGAAAAATTTTTGGATGGTCCCGAAGGCTATCATCCAAACCGTTTTTACGGTACATGGGATTTATTGCCCGAAGAGACGCCCGCGGGACATAAAGTCGCCCGTGCCACGACTTTCTTGGATGATGTGCTAGAGAACGATAATCCTTGGTGCTGCTTTGTCAGCGTCACCGAGCCACACGATCCCTTCTTCTGCAACGAGGCCACCTATACGCAGTACGATGTGGAGAGTATTGAGCTACAGCCCAACGTCCATGATACTCTAGAGAATGCACCGGGGTTGTACCGTAATGCAGGTGTCCCTTGGCGCAACTGGAGCGACCAAGAACACAAGGAGGCAACGGCCTGCTATTATGGCATGATCAGCGAAATTGACCTGCTCTATGGTCGTCTGATTGATCGCATCGACGCAGCGGGACAACTAGACAACACCATCATTGTCTTCACCTCGGATCACGGCGAGTTTCTCGGCGCACATGGACTGTACTGTAAAAATGTCAGTGCCTATGAGGAAGCCTACAATGTGCCGCTGATCATGGCTGGACCGGGGATTGCACAAGGGCAGGAGAGCGATGCGCGTGTCGGGCTGCATGATTTGGGGCAGACACTGCTCGCATTGACTGGTTCCGAGCCGATTGATACACAACTCAAGGATGCACCCGATTCACGAGAATTCACATCGGTTCTGCAAGCCCCCAACGCCACCGAGGACTATCAGCAGGGCTTTGCCGAATATTTTGGTGGACGCATCATCCTCACGCAGCGCGTTGTGTGGGATGGTGACTGGAAATATGTCTTCAACGGCTTTGACTTTGACGAACTCTATAACTTGGCTGATGATCCCTATGAGATGAACAACCTGCTCACAGATAATCAAGTGGCTGACCCTGCCCATGCTGAACGACTCAAAACAATGGTTAAGTTGCTGTGGAAGCGTATTGGGGAGACGGGCGATCATTCGCTCTTTAATTCTCATTATCCTGTACTGCGGGTTGCCCCCTATGGCCCGATGATAGTGAAAGAGTCCTCATGATCCGTTCCCATCATTAATCATTCAACAATTCAACAATTCAACAATTCAACAATTCACAAATTAGATAGCCCGATTACTATACAAGATTAAGGAAAAACAACCATGAAGATATCACTCTCTGTCCGCGTGGCAGAGGCATTTAGTAACAAACGGGTGATGGACATTGCACTACCAGAGTTGGCGCACATGGCAGCAGCGTCGGGGTTTGATGCGCTCTGTATGCGTGCCTCAGCAGTAGGTATCCACAGTACACCAGAAGCAGTGGCTGTGGTACGTCAACAGATGGATGAGCTGGGGCTGGCCGTGTCAATGGTGACAGGCGATTTTTCTGTACCAGAGAACAGCGAGGCTGGGCCGAACTGTCTGCGCAATATCACACCCTTTCTCGACTTGGCCGAGGTATTGGGCAGTGACTTGATCCGCACCTGTATCAAGCACGAAGATAATCTGCCCTTTGCACAGCGCGCCGCCGATGAGGCTCAGGAACGGGGTATCCGACTGGCACACCAGAGCCACACACTCAGTCTCTTTGAAACGGTAGATGGCTCGCTGGATGTGTTAAACCGCATCAATCGCCCCAACTTTGGCCTCATTTATGAACCCGCTAACCTTGCCATCTGTGGGCAGGATTATGGCGTGGAAACATTGCAACGCTTTGCACCCTACCTCTTCAATGTTTATGTCCAGAACCATGTCCCTGATCCGCAAGGGGCAATGCCCATGAACACATGGACACGCGGTGAGGTGATGACAACACTGCGACCATTGGATGCGCAGGATGGCATCGACTTTGCGCTCATGGTCGAGGGCTTGCGGGCTATTGGCTACAGAGGCTATATCACGTCGCATCAGGCATTGGTGGCCGGGGCAGAGCCACATGATGCCATTGGGCGTTATGCGCGGTGGCTCAGAGATTTAATTCAGTAACAGACAAAAAATATTACAGGCAGGAATGGAAGGTGGGTCAGGGGTTGTTCAGTAACACAGATTGGTACTCTGTGGCGCAGGTAGCCAACCTGCGATACTGGCTTGTTGTTCAGTATCACAGATTGATTATCTGTGGCGCAGGTAGCCAACCTGCGATACTGGTTTCTGACAGAATACGACTCTTTCATTTCTTCCTGTACAAAAGGAGAGAATGATGAGCAAAAAACTAACTGACCAAAATATCCTGATTACAGGAGCAAGCACGGGTATGGGACGCGCTATTGCGATTGCCTGTGCGCAAGAAGGTGCCAACGTTGCATTGATCGCTCGCAGCGTGGATAAATTGGAAACATTGGCCGTTGAATGTCAAGATGCTGGTGTTAAAGCAGTAGTCTGTGCTGCCGATTTAGGGGATGAAGCACAGGTGGTTGCGGCATTTGAACAGGCAAGAACCGAGTTGGGTGTCATCGACGTGTTGGTCAACAATGGCGGGACCAATGTAGCGCAACGCAGTATTGAGGATACGTCGATGGAGCAGTGGCGGATGCTGCTAGAGGTCAACTTGACCAGTGCCTATGTATTGACCAAGCTGGCACTGCCCGACATGCTTGCGCAACAGTCCGGCACAGTGGTCAATGTCTCGTCCAAAGCTGCAGTCTTTCCCAGTATTCTTGCAGGTGTTGGTTATAGCACCACCAAGTTGGGCATGGACGCCTTGACCCAAGTCACCAATGAGGAGGCCAATCCGCACAATGTCCGTGCATGTATTATCTGCCCAGGTGTTGCCAATACACCGATTCTGGACCGACACCCCGCACCGCCACCAATGGAGGAACGGCTCAAGATGATCCAACCCGAGGACATCGCCGATGCAGTGCTGGCTGTCATCACCATGCCACAGCGGACAAATATTCGCCGGTTGGAGGTCTTTCCTACGTCGCCGAGTGTTGCATAAGTATGTGTATGGTTATACGCGCGTGTTCATGCCAATATAAGCGTTAGAGTCAGTACATAGCATAATATTACCCGATGATGATACAGAGATGAACACAAAAAAGCCGTTGGGCCGCTTGCCATAAGCAACCCAACGGCTTTTTTGTTCACACTCAATAACAAAGGAGAAACCAATATACCTATAACCCAATCACTTATAATGACGCTTGGTGGGGCAAATGGTTACGGGCAACTTCTGAATTTCATAAAAAATGTTCACGCAATAATTGATCATATCTTGCAACTGCGTTTTCTAATCTATAAGTGGTATGGAATGCACGGTTGCCATTCTTCCCCTGCTCAATCCCAAGGTCAGGGTTGTTTAGACGGTGTTGAATCTGGGTGGCAATTTCACGACCAATGAATGCCGAATCGTTGTTGTCTGATAGCACCCAACCGCACTGGGTTTCTTGCACCACCTGTCCAATCTCGCTGTCAGCATGGACCAAGGCCAAAATTGGTCGAGCGCAGGCAAGGATACCATAGGTTTTGCTGGGGACAGATACACCTGTGCAGGCACTATCCAAGCAGACAACGGCCAAATCAGCAGCGGATATCACCTCGGCTAGGTGCGCATACGGTTGATAGGAAAGGAATTGCACATTCTGTAAATTTCGTTCACGAACCATCGCCATCAATGCCTCTTGTTTCGCACCGTCACCAATCAACTGAAATAGCACAGGATGATTTTGCAACCGTTCTGCGGCCTCAATTAGCGGCTCCAGTGTATGGGTACGCCCCATTCGCCCCGCATATTGCACGAGGAAATGCTGGGCCGGATTATGGATATCACGAAACCCGTTCTGTCCATGGGCAATAGGTCGCAGATGTGTTTCATCTGCCCAATTGGGAATCCGAATAATTTGTGGTGTTTTTGTCGAGTATTTTTTTGTTAAGTCATCCTGACCCTTGGGCAAAAAATATCGCTCATGTACAAGCTGCTCCATATCGCGCCCCAACACGACCAAGGCCGATGATTGCTGAAAAATCATCTTTGTCACTTGTTTCCAAACTCGTGCAATCCAAGATGTCTCCGCAATTAAGCCGATGCTCACCGCCACATCAGGGTAGACATCATGCACAATGGTGATAAATCGCTTTTGGGTCAACAACTTGAAGAGGCAAGCGGCTACCCCAATAAATGGTGGGTTTGTGCTGTTGATGATGCCCTGAATTTGGTTGCGGTCACGCAGGAGTAACCAGCAGATGGAGAGCAGGAAGCCAATGGCATTGAGGGCACGTATAGGAAGCCAGCCCCGCGCCCCGCCAAGGGTGCGGATGCGGATGATTTCAATGCCCTCAATGGGCTGACCATCGACCACAACTTTGTCATCATGCCCAGCAGTCCACTGATCAGCCTCGTCGCTATAAGTGGGTTGCCCACAATAGACACGAATCTGCCACCCCTTGCGTGCCAATCCGACCATGAGTTGTGTCATCACCAAGCCTGTTGAGAGCATTTCTGGGTAGAAATGTTGGCAGATGAGGGTAAGTTTTTGCTGCTTCACAGATATGCCTCATTGGGGACAGGGCGTGGATTCAGTGATGTGCGTTGAATCGTTTGTCGAGGTGTCTGTTTCATCGCAGAGCTAGTTTTTGGCTGTTTGATTACTTCTGTCGCCCAACAAAGGGCAACAAAGAGCCAGAATGTGCGCTGGTGTTGAATATTGCCGCTGAACTGCGCAGTCGCCAGTCCGTAGACCAAGCCGATGGCAATCAGATTAGCGACAGTTTGTGATGCACCTTCTTTTGAATGCCAAATTAAATAAAAGACTTTGTAGGCCACAAAACCAAGAATAAGAAAAAAGACAGTCAAGCCAACGATGCCCAAATCAATCCCCACTTCGAGAAATAGATTGTGAGGATATTCACCATTTCCTTGTGTACCGATACCCAGAATTGGGTTGGCACGAATTGTTTCAATGGCGTTTTGATATTTACCCAGCCGTTGACTCGCACTACGGTCGAGTGCTCCTCCCAATAATAATGAGAATTCTTTAATATATAGCACTTTGTTGCCAAAAAGCTTAAAAATTGCGTAGATAAAAGGGATGCTGAGAAGGGGTAGAATCCAAATCCAGCGTGGTAGTCGCCGCCAACTGAGCAGAACGATGAAGAGCAGCGTTGCCGCCAATGCAACAACTGCCCCTCGTGATGTTGACAAAATCAGGCTAATCAGTGCAATTGGTAACGCACCTATATAAACCCATCTTAAAATTCTGGGGAGCGTTGTGTCATAGAGCAGAAGCCCCAACATGATGACAATGCCAAGACCGATGGCTTGTCCATAGATGACATCATTGGACGCAAACAGCGTAATGCTGCGAACATCGGGGGGATTTTCTATGGCAAACAGTGTAAATGCCAGCAGGATCATCGCGATACAGACCAGTGCTGCATAGCGTAACATACGCACCAGACGATTGAGGTCCCGTGTGACAAGAAAGGCAAGGAGCATTGACGCACCCGTAAAAAAGATCAGCCGCATGGCTTTATTCATAGAGTGTGGCAGACCCAAGGCAAAAAATAGTAAAAGGCAGTTGAACAGAATGAGGCCAATAAGAATCAGCATGGATTTTCGACTTTGACGCCACCGAAACGATACTTGGAAGACAAGTGCGCTGATGGTCAGGGCAAGTAGATAGATTGTCGGAAAGATTGAGTAAGGGTCGCCAAAAATGGGTGCTGTTTTAAATACACCATTGTATAAATAGAGGGCAATGCCAAGCTCAGGGCTTAACCACAAGAGGACGATACCAGCGATGCTTAACAGAATCAATATCAACGCTCGTTGTATGATGGTTCGAGGTATGGTGACATAGGACGAAAGGTAGTCAATGGAAGGAATTGTTACCGAGGACGCAACGCGGATATCTTCAGGTGCAATCATCGGTTTTACGATTGACCCGCTACTTGTTGTGGGGAGAATGGTCGCCGCCTCTACTATGGACAACGTATCAGCAGCGGGTTCAGGATCAGATACAGGTTCAGCATCAGACACAGGTTCAGCATCAGACACAGGTTCAGCATCAGATACAGGTTCAGCATCAGATACAGGTTCAGCATCAGATACAGGTTCAGCATCAGACACAGGTTCAGGATCAGATACAGGTTCAGCATCAGGCACAGGTTCAGCATCAGGCACAGATTCAGCGTCTACCATCGTGCTTTCGGCCAATGACTCTACCGCTGGTGGCGCATCGAGACAGGCTTGAATACTCACTTGGTCAAACTGCGCCCACATCTGTGTGCCAAGCCCATCGTTGTATACATTCAGATAGAGCTGTACTGTTTGCCCAGAGACATCGCTGAGGTCAACCTCTGCCTCCACCCATGTGCCATCACCAGCGGTACGTTCGCGCACAACAGTCTTCAAAACACCGCTAAAATCGGGTGTCGTGATGAGAATTTCCAGCGTATCGTTGACAGTATTAGCTGTATTATCTCCCGTAGCGGTGCTGCTGAGATGTAGCCAATATCGTAACGTTGTTGAGGCCATGCCACTAGGCAGGACAACTGTCTGATAGGCAGTTGAATGACTCTCCCGGTTGGTGACATCGGGTGGGATACCCGCACGCAGCACAAACGCGCCAGGGTCAACTATACCCTCCGCAACATCACTCCCCACAACATCACTCTCCGCAACATCACTCTCTACGAAATCTGTGACAGCCTCAACGCCCGCTGCATAGGGTGTGTTGCCAAATTGCCATCCGCCTGATTCTTCAAAGCGACCGTTCAATAGTAACTCTCGACAATTGGGCTGCACAGATTCATTGGACTGTTCGTCCTCCTGTGCCTGTGCCCTGACAGCGTTGGCAAAGGGAGATTGTGACGAATCCAGAAAAAGGGTGCTAACTATATCGGTCATGCTTAGGAGGCTAACAACTAGGATGAGGCAGATAGAACGACATAGATTGGTATGATTATAGATAAAAAATGTCTTTATTTTCATTGTGTTTATGGTACATGAACATCTAAAACAACCGAACTGATCATAATTTTATGGCGAAGGTAGCGCGGAACCCATCGGGACCGATGTCAGCCAAATCAGAGCTGTAATGACACAACTCATCACAAGAGCGGTGAAAAGATACCAGTAAAACCAACGTGATAAGAATTTGGCTCGGATGGCCTCTGCTGCTTTTTGGCGTTGTATCTGTAGCCAGCGAGCGATGATTTGTCGGTCAGACCTGTTCAGGGGTTGATTGCCCCGTAATAACGGTGATAAGGTGGTCCAGATGTTGTTCTTGGCTAAAATTGGTTTGAAAGTGTATTTTTGCATTTTGACTCAACTCTTGATAACGACTTGGATTCTGCCATAATTCTCGCACGGCATTGGCAACGGACATGGGTTCTGGTATCACCAAAAAGCCATTATAGTCATCAATGACCTGTTCAGGAATCCCCCGATGTGCGGTGGCGATGACGGGTGTTGCAAAGGCAAGGGCTTCAATGATACTAATCGGTTGCCCCTCCCAAGGATAAGTGGTTGGGAGGATGAATGCATGTGTTTGCTGAAGCAATTGCTGTTTTTGCGCGCCCATCACGCGGCCATGATAGGTCACAACATCGCCCAACGCCCATTCTTCGACCAAACGCAGAAAAGAGGCTTTGGCCTGTGCTGGGCTGTCATGGTGTTGATTGTGAGATGATTCGGTGGCCGTTTGCACAAAGTCACCACAAAAATCACAGTGAATCGGGACCTGATACTCATGGTGGAGGATGCGGCAGGCCGCCAACAAGACCAAGTAGCCTTTTGATTCAATCAAGTTGGAAAGATACAATAACTGTAACGGTTCATCATGGGAGAGCGATTTTGCCGTTGTGGTTGTTGGCTGCAACCCAAGGGGCAGGGCATTGGGAACAACACGAATTTTTTGTTCTGCATTGGGGACAAACGCAAATTGGTGGCGTAATTGTGTCCCCAACACAATAATTTTGTCCGCCTGATCGATAGTCTTGGCAATCACCCGTTGTAGCCAGCGCGGCTGTAGCGCATAAAATGACTGATAGCCACCGCCATGCAAGTGGAGGACGACACGCCGATTGAACAGGCGGCTTGCCCAAATCATCATGGCATCACGAAAGAACCCAAGTTTGGAAGAGGCGATGACAAGATAGACAGTGCGTATATTGGGTAACTTTGCGCCAAATGATATCAACAAGCCGATTGTTTCATACAGCCGTTGCCAATCAAAGCTGCCGGGGCGCGTGGCTAGACCCAACTCACCAAAATCGACGACACGGTAGGGAAGTTTGCGTTGCTCAAACCCAGAGAGCAACAAGTCAAAGGCGAGTGCCAGCCCCGTGACACTGTGTTGGCTGCTAAATCCAACAAGGAGACAGGGGGTTGATTTACGGGGTGTCTTTTGATTTGTGTTTAAACTTTCTTTTGTTCTCATAGAAATAAATCTCGCTGGCCGAGAAAGTATTGGACCCATCTAAGAAACCTGAACTCAACGCCAAAAATAGGGCGACGGCCACATTGACCATCTCCGACGCTCTGCATGGCGAATGGCCTGTTCTGCCACCACAAATAAATTTTGGGCAAAGACTGCTGGCGAAAAATGCTGAATATACCTTTGTGCCTTCTCACCCATTGCGGCAGTGTCTACTCCACCGGATGAGAATGTACCCAATAAGGTCGCTAATGCCTGCCCATCCCCGGGATCAAAGGCAAACCCCGTTTCACCATCCAACACCAAATCGGGAACACAGCCACAAATTTCACTCACCAGCACAGGCAGTCCCGCTGCCATCGCTTCATTGACCACCAAGCCCCATTGCTCGGCATAGGCACTGGCAAGAACAAATGTAGAAGCCAATCCATAGACGGTTGCCATCTCTGTTGACGATAAATAGCCTGGGAAATGGACTAGGTGCGTGAGATTTAAGTCGTGAACCTGTTGCTGGAGCATGGGGGCTAACGGGCCATCCCCGACAATGACAAGCGGCCAAGGGTTGGTTTCCGCCTGTGCCACATACATGGCATAGGCATTGAGCAGACCACTCAAATTTTTCTTAGGCACAAACCGACATGCTGTCAAAAAGAATTGTATGGGATACCTATCATCCCTCTGCCCTGATTGGCGATTCGCACGGACCAAGGCCGCACCATTGCGCCAGAATTCATTATCAACGACACCATATCCTGTACGGATGCGTTCTGGGGATAGACCCAGTTGCCGTGCATAGTCTGCCTGCCGTGTGCCACTAACAATGGCCGCATCGTAGAGACACACCAATTGGCGTTTCGGCCATTCCTTCCACCACACCCGTGTATAGTCGGCTGCATGGCTGGAGAGCATGAGTACGGCGCCTCGTTGATGAGCACGACACCACCCCAAAGCAGCGCGTGAGACGGGGCCTGTGTAGCCAATGATGGCAACGACATCAGGTTGAAACTGGTCCAAGGCTTGCAACAATTGATGTTTTGAGCGTTGTGAAAACTCACCCGCTTGCAAGGGATCATGCGACAGAATTTGCACATGGTCGGCCAACTGCTCATGATAGTTCAAATGCCAAAGGGTGTCCGGCTGTGCGCACAGGATATATGCCTGTACCGTGTGTCCCATCTCTTTGGCATATGCGACCAGTGCATGAATACGAGCGGCATGATAATGCAACAAATCGTGCCAGAAAATTGCAAGTCGCATCAGTCCAGCCCCGCTGCCGCCTGATATTCGATCAGCTTAGATGCAATCATGTCAGCCCACACCTCATGACCTCGTTGCGTGAGATGGCTATCGTCATGGTATAACGCATCTATCTCATGGTACGGAAGCGCGAGGCTCTCTCGTTCATCCATGATGTAATAGGGTGTGAGTTGATAGTGTGCAAGTAAATCTTTGATTAATTTGTTTTTCCTCGCATGGCCCTTCAATTGCCCCTTGTTGGGTGTAATAATGATGAGATGGTGGAACCCTTTTTCGGTTAAGAATGTGTCCATTGCTTTGAGTTTTTGGACCGCTTTTTCGACCACAAATGCCCGCGTTTGCCCGTCGGCGTAGGCACGCCACTGATTGTAGCTCTGATTATTTTGTCGGTAGCAGAAGTAGTACCAGAGCTCCGCCAATGCAAATTTGGGCGTTCTATTGAAAAACGGCAATCCTGGTAGTCGGACCAACCCTTGATAAAAAGATTCCTCACGGAGTACAGTGACATAGGTCTCTGCGGGGGTAAGGTTTGACTCAACCACCAGACCATAGGTGTTTTCAACGCCCCATTCGCTGACAGCACCATTCCCACCAACGTAGCCAGTGCCAAGCCGCTGGGGTACAAGATGCGAGAATAGCTCTGTATTGTCAACATAGGACATGCCATAGGTGACAGAATCGCCTAGAAAGAGAATTTTCCCTTCAACCTGTTCATCCCAATCTATTTCTGTGCGTAAACCTACGTTATTAAACTGGATAATACTACCGCCATAACGGACATAGGCGCGGTTGGGCAACGGTCGATAGCCATACAGAGGCGATGCGTCATAGAGAACAGGTTGCCCCAACCCCAAAAATCGTTGCAATAACAGTTCTGTTACGCCTACAAGCAGGAGTAAACAAATGACTGTACCAAAAGTAGCCAGGATGGGTTTCCAACGTCTCGTCGTTTTCTGTTTTTGCATTTCAATCTCTGTCATACGTTGATCAATTCTCGCTACAGTTTCCGGCATTATTTAGTGCGTTGGTCATGCCACACCGAATATCAGTCTATGATTTGGCATCCAAATCGGTCATCAAGACAACGCTATACACGGCAATGACAGGGGTTAACACAGCCGCAATCCGCCCAATGTTGTTGCCGATTCCTGCGGCAATGCCGACCAGATCGAGCAGGAGCAATGCGCTGGTGATTTGGACAAAGTAACTCTTTTTTAGTAGAAAATCACCTAATTGGCGTCTATGTGTGTACATACACATCAGCACAGTTAAGCCCAAAATCAAATAGGTATTTTGAGTGATAAATCCTTGAAAGACTAGCTCTCGTGATAGATTAAAGGAGAATATATCTACCCCAAAATGCATCAGATTGGCAAGCATGGTCCTCATATCCAACTGTGTACCAGAACCATATTCGGCCACTGGGAATAGCACTGTTCTCATGACAAGATAACTGCCAAAACTAAAGACTGCACCAACAAATATCCAGATGAAAAATCGAGATGTTTTTTTTGATGGCTCTTGCCATGAGTCTATTGCCCAATCAAGCACGGAAAATACCCCAAAAATTAAGGGAATTGTCTCTCGTTGAAAAATCGACAACAGTAACACCAAAATCGTCATCCACAGACGTCGGTTCAGATACGCATAAAAACCAAGTGCAATCAGAAACCAACTCCACCCTTCGGTCATCTCTGTCAGCACACCCCGCTGCGTAAAGAATGCCGTGAAGCAGAGTAGCTCCGCCAAGAGCGGTGGCAACAACGTGTTGCGCTTGACCAAGCGCGAGACACTCATGCCCACAATCATCGCCGTCAACAACAGGGCCAGATAATTGGAGAGCAAGACGCTGAAGAAAACGCGTTGATCATACGCTGAAGAGACAAATTGGATTTCGTTGGGATAAAAAATACCTGTTTCGTAGAGCATATTGACCACAACTGCACTCAGTTGACGGTAGACAAAGGGTGACTGCGCTTTGTCAAAATCCAACGGCTCCACATACATCGGGTAATATTGATTGTAATCATTGTGGCCGGGCCAAGGAATATAATATTTATACGAGAAATAAAAAATGCCATAGCTCGCCAAAACCAAAAAGAAAAAACGATATATATGTCGTATAATTACTTCACTAATCACTAATCACTAATCACTAATCACTCATAAGCTGACTGCACAATTTGCAACATCTGCGTATAGTATTTGCTTTTGGTATGGATGGCGATGTCCATCAGCGCGTTGAGTTCTTCCGCTGAGAAATAGACATACTCCTCCTGAAACCGCTGATTGTTGAGAATCTCGGTGCGCATCTCTTGATAATGGGGGTGGGGCAGGTAGATGAAATCGGGTTGATGTGTTTGGAGTAGCCGCTCGGCGGAGAATCCATGATGGGCGATGTCGCTGTCGTTTAAGCCTGCAAGGTCAATCAGCGTTTTATGGGGGTTCATGGCGGCGACCAAGCCAATTTCGGTGGTTGCCATCGTTATATCGGCGGGCAATGCTGCAAGTTGATCGAGCGCAAACCATGTGTGCCGGGCGTTGGGGCTGGATGTGTAGTGGGTGTGTACATCAAAGGAATAGGCGGGGGCCTTGCTCAGATAGCGCATTTGGTAGAGATAGGGGGTAAAGAGGATGACGACAACCAACAGCAACGTGTAGCTTGTTGATGGGTGTGCAAAGAATGGTTGCAGATGCTTTTTAAGGTCAGAGAATAATCCGTGCGGGATTGTATCCACATGGATTGAGAAGGTTCTCACACTCAAAAAAATGATAACGGGTAGCAGAGGGTAATATAAGCGCCCCATCTTGCCTGTGACAGATGTCACAAAGAAGAGCATGTAGATAAAAAACAGAATGGCAGCACCCAAAATGCCGCGATCAACGGGTGTAAGTCCCCGCCACCAAGACTTTACTTGAGACAATATGCCAATCACAAGAGCGGCTAATAATAGATGATGGGCGGCAATAAAATCTTTGGCGTGGACAAAGGCATCATAGCGGTGGACCTGATAAAAGGTATGCCCATAGAGTGTCAGCCCCTTAGCATAAAAGGGCAATGGCAAGGGTGAGTTCAAAAATGTTGTTGCCGCGCCAATCATCAGGAGCAAAAACGCCGATGTCATGACGCCAATGCCCACGGCGACCCAGCGACGGTTGGCATTCTTGGTAAAGAGAAAGAGGGATGCGGGGACCATAAAGGCATATAACAGCAAATCGGGGCGCACGCTCCCCAGCAATGCGCCCGCCATACTCACCACAATCATGCTGCCCCACGACACCGCTTGTTCATGCCATTTACAGAGTAGAATATAGACCGTCAAGCCCACCAGCGCAAAGAGCGTATCCATGCCCATAAGAAAATGAGTGGTGATGACGCCTCTTGAATTTGTGATCAGAACTAGGATTAACAAGGCCATCAAACGCTTGCCAACAGGACCCGCGTTGGTGTGCCGAATAACCATCCACATCATCAGCACCAAAAAGAGGCAGCCACTCAAAAAGCTGGCGAGAATTGCAGTGGCACTGGCACTGTCCACAAAAGAACGAATCGGCACAACCATGACCGCCCAATAGAGGATGGAGGTCAGGCCAAAGGTGGGTGGTCCGCCAGGATTCCAAGAGACATTGCCATCGCTAAACAGATTGTCGGCATAGCGCACAAACATATAGGCATCATCCAAAATGACATTGTTTTTGCCAATGGGCTGGACAAACAACGAGCAAAAGATGCCGATGGTAACGGCTATATAGGAGAAGAGTAAGAGGCGGTTTAACCATCGTTGTTGGTTCTGCATGGATCAGACCTCACTCCGTTCTCAGTGATACAGGGTCGCCAGCATATTGAGATTGCACAATGTCAAGCATCTCTGCATAGTATGGGCTATCTATAGACAATGCGATGCCCATGGCTCTGTGTAGTTGCTGCGCCGAAAAATAGGTGTATTCTGCTTGAAATTGTGGGTTATTTAAAAGTTCGCCAATCATGGTTTGATAATGGGGAAAGGGCAGATAAATGAGGTCGGGCTGATGTGTCTGCAAAAGCCATTGTGCAGAAAATCCGTTATGGGCAATCTCGCGCTCATTTAACCCCGCCAAATCAATCACAACCTTGTCTGGGTTCATAACCCCCACAAGCCCTATCTCCGTGGTTGCCATCGTCACTTCATCAGGAAGCCTAGAAAATTGATTTAATTCAAACCAAAGATGACGGACTCGGCTATCTGACAGATAAAAGGCGTACACATCCAGCGGGTATCGTGGCATCTTGACAAGATAACGCACTTGGTATAGATAGGGGGTGAAGATGATGATCAGAACAAGTAGCAGGGCAGGCAGGGTTGCTTGGTGCGAGAGATAGGAGTGGATATCGTTTTTTAGGCCAGCGAGCTTGTCGGCAAAAATTGAGTATGTACGGACGGCCAAAAAGAGGATGACGGGGAGCAGTGGGTAGTAAAAGCGGCTAAACATGCCCATGATGGGGGTGACCAAAAGGAGAAAATAGAGACTAAATAGAATGGCTGCACCTAAGATGCCCCGATCCGCTGGTGTCAGCCCTTGCCACCAACGCTTGGGGTGATACAACACACCGAGCAATATGAGTGCCAACAGCCCATTGTAGTAGACAACAAACTCTTTTGCATAGACAAACGAATCAAATGCATACACGGCATAAAAGGCATCGCCATAGAGCTTAAGCCCCTTGGCATAAAATGGTAGTGGCAGTGGCGAATTCAAATAGCGCGCCGCCGCCCCCACCATGAGCAGAAGAACAGCAATTGTCACGGTCCCAACACCGATGGCGGTCCAACGACTTCTGGCATCCTGTGCAAAGAGGAAACATATGCTGGGAACCATGACGGCATATAACAGCAGTTCAGGGCGTATACTCGCCAACATGGCGCCTGCGATGCCCACAAGACACACGCTTGCCAACGATGGGGACTGTTCATGCCATTTAGCCAGGAGGATATAGGCCGTTACCCCGGCAAGGGCAAACATCGTATCCATGCCTGTCAAAAAATGTTCGCTAATTGCCTCTCGCGGATAGGTAATCAACACCAACATCAACAAAACCATCAGTCGTTTGCCCATAGGACCCGCCGCTGTATGCCGCATGATCATCCATATCGTCAAGAGCAGAAAGAGGCAACCACTCAAAAAACTCGCCATAATCGCGGTAACACGTGTGCTCTCTGTCAACGTGTGGATGGGCACAACCATGACAGCCCAATACAACATGGACGTTAGCCCAAAGGTAGCTGGTCCTTGGGGATTCCACGAGATTTGCCCCTCGTGAAGAAAATTGTGGGCATAGCGCACAAACATATAGGCGTCATCCCAGACCACATCCGGCGCACCAATTTCTTGGACAAATATCGAGCAAAAGATGCCGATGACAATGGCGAAGAAGGAAAAAAACAGTAGAGTATTGAATGTTCTTGTTTGGTTATGTATCGCTCTCTGCATTGATTCCGATCATTCCATCTACAATTACTTGAGCAAATCGCTTGGGTGAATTTTCGCCCGCAAATCGTGTCGCCTCTGCTCGATTAAATAAATTTTCGGGTTCTGAACCAAGACACTGTTGTATCCCGCGCATAACGGCGTCCGGTGACTGGCTATCGACCGTAACGCCTAATTGACGTGTCCGGACCAATTCGCCAACCAACCCATAACTTGAGGCCAATACAGGTTTGCAGGCCATCGCCGCCCGCACCAGAATGGCGCTCATCCCCACATGTCGTTGATAGAGGGTCAAAACGATATCTGCTATCTCAAAATAGGGCTGAATCTCTTCATCAATCACAAACTGGTCATGTGTAACAATGTGTACCTGTGTCTGTTGTTGGATGGCTTGCACCGTTGTCTGTATGCGTTGACGGTCATCCTCAGCCAGCGGTCCTACCAGTAGTAACGATACAGCAGACTGTTGCGGTCCAGTCAACTGTTGTATCGCATCCAAAATCTGATAAACACCTTTGCGTTTGTCTATCATACCAAAGATCAAAAAGACTGTACGTTTGGCGTCAAAGCCTAATTTCTGGCGGAGCGTAGCATGAGTCGTTTGTTCATCAGGCTGTTTATGGGATTGTGGGTACAATTCAACTGGGTCAGGGAGATGGACAATATTGACCTCTCTCCCTCCGTGATGTCGTCCGTGATGTCGCCCTGCGGCCAACGATTGCAATGGGCTTACCGCCGATGGGTCCAGACAAAAAAGTGTTTTGAGTTGGTTATGATGAAGAAAACGATGACAAATCCACTTTTTTGCTTGTGTCTGTAGCCGTTCACGCTGTGTCGATTCAGATTGTTGGGTATACTGGAAATAATGAAATTTGGGACGGAAATAGATACCAGAGAATGGGCAAGGCAATGGGCGTCGTAATGCAAGCATCAATTGCAATCGGTCCACGTACATGACCAAGGCTTGGTCTGCTTGGAATTTTTTTGCATAGCGACAAAACAATCGCCATTCTACCCATGCATGGCGCATCAATGACCCTCGGCAGGCATGATACCATTGTAACTCATCAGCCGTGATTGGACACCATTCCACCTGTGCATGACTTGGGGATTCAACAACATGTTGATGTTGGTCCAGAAACTCGGGTGAAACAACAATGACGAGACGGGTCATTGCCAAGGGGTGATCTGTCACCGGCCAGTAGTGTACTAAATGACGAATATAGTCTGGATGATGACCTGTAATATCGAGATCAAAAATCATGATTGTCTCAGGGTGGCTCACTTATGATCACCTACATAAACCGCAATCATTTCTGTCAGTATATCGGACAGTGAGTGTGTAATCTGCCAATGGGGATAGTGACTTTGTGATTTGCGCAAATCCGAAATATAACAGATATGGTCGCCCACTCGGTTGCCTTCTTCATAGGTCCAGTTGACCTTTCGCCCAGATAGTTCTTCAATCAAGGTAAACGCTTCCAAGATTGAGACGCTGTTCTCGCGCCCGCCTCCCAGATTATAGACTTCACCAGGGCGCGGGTTTTGGCGAAATGCCTCAAAGAGTTGAATCACATCATAGCTGTGAATATTATCACGCACCTGTTTGCCTTTGTAGCCAAAGACGCGGTAGGTCCCCCCTGTCATCGCCACCTTCACCAAGTAGGAGAGAAAGCCATGTAACTCAACACCACTGTGCGATGGACCAGTGAGACAACCACCGCGAAAGATGCCTACATTTAGCCCATAATAGCGGCCATATTCCTGCGCCATCACATCTGCCGACACCTTGGATGCGCCAAAGAGCGAGTGTAGACATTGGTCGATGCGGCAGGTTTCGGCAATGCCATGTCGGTCTTCTGGGTTGGCGTAGTCATAGCGGGTCTCCAATTCGACCAATGGCAATTCGTTGGGGACATCACCATAGACCTTGTTGGTACTCATTAAGATCATGGCCGCATCCGGACAGAATTGCCGAGTTGCCTCCAAAATATTGACGGTTCCCAGTGCGTTGACCTCAAAATCAAGCAGCGGAATCTGACTGGCTTTGTCGTGCGAAGGCTGTGCGGCACAGTGGATGATAAAATCAAAACGGTTTTCTTGGAAGAGAGCAAAGAGTTTCTCTCGATTGCGGATGTCAATGTCTAGCGGTGTGAAGTGTTGGGTATTCTCCAATAACCGTTGACGATTCCATGTTGTATCGCCATTGGGACCAAAGAAATCGCGACGCATATTGTTGTCCACGCCGATGACGGTGTGTCCCTGTTGGTCATAGTAGGTGACAGCTTCGGAGCCAATCAGCCCGCTGGACCCTGTAATTAAAATATTCATTTTGTCTCCTTTCTGTCTTTATAACCGTTATCAACACCAATTGTTTGATGTGGGGCAACAAGCAGTGGTGAAGAATTATCCCGCAAGCTATTCCGGATATATGCCGCAGTCCGTATGGTTTGCAAACTCGTCACTATCAGTAAGATAGCGAGTAAAACTAGATGTATCCAACGCTTGGATTGCCATGTTATGTATGCGGCCAAAACACCTATGATACCGAGTCCAAAAAACCACAAAAATCTGCCCGAAAATGTGTCATGTATCCACGTGAGATTAAACAGAATATAGAGTATCACCCCTGACATCAGTGTAATGGCAAGTAGATACATCAGTATGGTTTGTTGTGGCGATGGTTTTGCATCCGTATCGAATAAGGCAAGATAGCTCATAAGCACTATCGAAAGCCCAATCAGTAACAGAACAAACCAGCCAACGCCATAGGTTTGTGGTCCAAATAAATAGGCCAACCCCGTCGACATCTGCGTTATATAGTCGAGCGGTGTATAGTGTCCACCTAACATAAATGTGTGCGATGCATTTGCCCCCAATAATCCACGTAGACCTATCCAGCACCCCATCACAAACATGCTCGTCACAAGAGCTATCAAAATTCTTTTGAGTCGTGTGGTGTGATTCAGTGACAAAAGTAGAACAAGGATGATACTTGGCACAAACGCCAATGCTGCATTTCGACTAAATATAAGCAATACTAACAGCACATTCAGCAGAGAAATTTGGACCCAGAGAGGTTGTTTATAGTTCATCCCTTTTTGTAGATGAATTTGCGCAATGAGTATATATATACATCCAAGGAGAGCTAGGAAAAGCGTTTCTGAGTACAGATGACGATAATAGCAACTCACAAACAGGCTGACATAGATAGGCAAAATCAATTTTTGATAGGGGGGTGTGTTCGTTTGCTCTGATAGTCTGCTAAAGAGATAGCTCCATATACCGCTTGTGAGGCCAGCTAAGATGACGACCCCCACAATCAGAGATACCCCATGAATGCCAACGATTGTTTGTATGCCTGCCAGATAGATTGAGAATAAAGGGGGAAATGCTGTAATTGGTTCTCCGTTTAACTGAACATATCCATTGCCATGCAGCAAGGAAACCGAGCCTTCCCAGTAGACCCATCCATCGGGTGTGAGTTTAACACCGTCCCTGAGCAGAATAGTCGATATTGTGACGCTTATTATGCAGGAAAAAATGGCTAGATAGAGTGGGTGGGTCCAATTCCGAAGCCAATCTACTTGAACACGCATGTGCGTTGCCCCTTAAACTATCGCTTATGTAAGTCTATTCTGTAGGCGTCGATACCAGCGTTGTGCATACACGCTTAGATGCGCTCCCCATAAACGAGCCTGTATTTTTAGCCCTCGCTTGACATACAACCCTTCATTGTCTGCGGCATCAATCCGTTTCACCCATTCGTGGGCAGGTGTCACATGTGATCTGCTATAACCATCGGTATCAAATGCAACAACGGCATCATCCTGTAAACACGCCTGTGCGATTTCTGGCATATTTCGACCCAGGTGTTCAATCTCATAGCCAACAGATTTCATGCCTGGATAAAAGATAAATCCGTCAATTTGGTCGGGGTGTGGATTGACCAATTCTCCTCGTGTTGGCGGCAACCAACTATTCTCAAAATAGTGAATGGCGACGCTGCCATTGGCAATTAAACGATTTTTGTACCATGCGGGGAGCTGTCCCATTTTTTGATAATAGGCGTGAACAGGTCGCGCAATAATCAATGGGTTGGTGACATGTGATGCCAAGATATGAATATCATGCCCCGTATATTGCTCCCATGCCCGTTGCAGCATATTGGGTCCTGTCCGATGCACCACGGCTAACTCTGCCACAAGGTGAGGGTCTGTCTCGATTAGTTTTTGCTGCACAACCTGCCAATACTGATGGTGGGGTTCGGATGCCATAAAGGCATTACAGACCAGCATGGACTCCTGATGTCGTTCGGCATGTTTGGCTGCTTGACTCCCCAAGACACAACGGTGGGGCGCAAGCAGGTCGTCCAACGGCAGCAGACATTCGATATCAAGGTCGGCGTAGACACCGCCAAAATGATTGAGGATAAAATAGCGCATGGCATCTGCGCGTTCGATGTTATAGGGGTACGCGTCATAGATGGGCAGAAAATCGGGGTACTCGTTAGCAATAAAGGTGCGCGCACTCTCATCGGTCCACAGACGATAGTCCCACTGAGGATGATACTGTCGCCACGAGTCGGCAAAGGCTTGCCATTTGTCAGGAATGGTTTCGTTTTTCCAAGTTTGGTGAATGATTTTAGGTATTGGCATTGACGATATACTCCAAGCGTCGGCGTCCTCGAAAATAGAGTTCGAGCGGACAGGTTATCAGCGGACTGGTCCCCCAGTAGTCGATGGCAAAGTCATAGACGCCATGTTTGCCCGACCAAAACCCCTCACGACCAATGTGCTGGATAACCGAGGGGCGTGTACAAAGAATGCGATAGTTCTGTTTTTGCATTTCTTGGACAACGCGCCAATCCCACTTGATATCAAACAAACTAGGGCGCACAATTTGTTCATAGAGTTCGCGATCAAAAAAGAGATTGATTCCACCAATCGACTGTTTATGATAGATGCCTTTCTCTTGGGAAAGAATGGGGTGTTGATGGGCATTAAACCCTGTGGCAATCAGGGGGCCACCCGCCTGTTCGCTTCTATACAAATGATGAATTTTTTGTAGCCATGCTTTGCGCACAAGTGTATCGGGGTCAAGATTACAGAGATAGGTACAGTTGTATTGTTCAGCCAGCAAATCCCAGCCATACCGTAGATTTTCATACATCGCACACCCCTCTTTTTGGCGGCGAAATGCTTTCAACACGGGGACATCAGCCATCTCAAACGCTCGAATCATCTCTAATGTTTGCGCATCCTCACTGCCATCATCCACAAGCAGCACAATGGTCTCTGTTAAATCACTATTCTTCAGAGAGGCAAGACAACGCTTTAAGTAGTCTGGTCGGTTATAGGTTGTCACCACCAACCCGATGGGATAATGCGTTTGCAGTAGCTGGCGTGGATAGTGTAATTGAAATAGATCTATCATGCGTCCTTTATACCATCGTTTGGTTTCAGCACTCGTTTGACAGAAGAGCGAGCCTTGCGATATGTGAGAAATCCTCGTGATAACACCTGAGAAATCGCGCTGGCTCCCCGATACTGCCCTAATTGGTCATGCAATGAAAAACGGTCAAATAGTTTGCTCCGAAAGGTCGATGTCTTTCCATCCAATGAACTGTGATAGCCAATATGTTGAAAGAGTGACCGTTCAACTTGAATGAATTCTTGTCCTTGCCGTCGCCGCAACTCAAAAAAATAGCTGATCAGCCAATCCACTGGCATCTCGTCACAAAATGTCTGCATAAACGAGGCAATTTTGTTGAGATCACCATCTTTGAAAAGCATCCCAATAAACCCCAATTCACAGAATTGGAGAGCAGACCAATCGGCATCGGGAAAGCGTTGAATATCTGTCCACATCTTTGCATAAAAATTCTCGGCACAGATGACATCATCTTCCAGATGCAAATAATAGGCGCCCTTGCCTGCACAATATTGAAAAATCAAACTATAGTCAAGACACTGTTTGGTACGCCAGTAGATACGCTCTGGTGAGTCACTTAAGGTTGAGGGGAGGTTGGTCAAGTCAGGATAATCAGATGGGTTGGTTCTGATGATTTCAATCAACCCCCGTTCTATTTCGGTGCCAAATTGGGTTCTTGTTTCGAGAATAGAGGCCGACTCTTCAGCGGTTGCATCACAATCAAAGAGGACAATTTGTACTTCCTGTTGCGCCTCAATACTCAAATTATCCAGAAGCGACGAGAGCGTATCAAGCAGATAATTTTCAGTACGTGTGGAGACAGTACAAAGGCCAATGGTTACTCGATTCATACGGTTTTGTCCTCATCATTGGTGTTACGTTGATACTGTTCATAGAGCCATCCCAATAGAAAGAAATGATAGACAGTTTTCTCATAGATATATTGCTGAGGGTAGGGATAGGTTTTACGTGCCCGAAAAAGCAGTCCCAACGTCAGGCGAAACATAATTTGTATCAGCTTTCGAGCCATTAACAGTACAAGCATTATTTTATTTTTCAAGGGTTCATCTTGATTATAGACTCGATATACGGAACGTCCTCGATCAATTCGTTGACGCAGCATCCAAGCCACGCTCATGGTCTCTTGCCGAACCAAATGATAGACAAACAGTGCAGGATCATAGTAGAAAACAGTGTCTGGCTGTGTCTCGTGTATCTTGAGCAAAAGCGCATTCTCTTCCCCATACCCTCTTTGGGTCCCATGAATGCCTAACTGTGGATTAAACCCACCGATATGCGCCAAGGCTTGACGTTGCACAAATAGATTGCCCGCGGCGAATTTATCTGGCGTATCCAAAAATTTTGCACAGTCATAGGGCTGATACGTGCCATACTCATCTTTGAACCAAACGGGTTTGGGTGTATTAAAAAAAGGGAAATAGGGTCCACCAAAGACACCCGGTGACAGCTCTGTAATCACTGTTTTGGCATTCATTAGCCAATCAGACGGAACCTTACAGTCATCATCAATAAAAGCGATGTACCGTGCATTTGCTTTTTTCCAACCAGTGTTACGGGCATGAGAATTGCCGGGCTGAGACTCAAATAGGTAGCGTACATTGAGGTAACGTTGGCAAAAAGAGTCTGTTACAGCAGGTGTGTTGTCAGTGGAGTTATTATCAACGACAATGACTTCATAGGCAGCTACATCAATCGTCTGTGTACAAACGCTTTCCAAAGCAACTGCCAGCCAGTCTGCACGATTATAGGTACAAATTACCACAGAAAAGTACAAGGTCACTTGCTTTTACTCCTTTGCACTTTCTTTGCGGTTATTTTTGGTTATATGCAGATATTCTTCATATAACCAACCTAACGTATCTAGACGAAGAAACGCTTTTTCATAGAGGTAATTTTGGAAATAAGTATACTTTTTTCGATCTCGAAAGAAAGGCTCAACGCTAACACTGATGATAAATCGCAATGAGGTCTTTCCCAAGCGAAATAGCTGAAGCAATTGTCCAACTGTCGGCGGAGCGATACGCCCTACACGATAGACATAACGAGCATTGATAAAACGATGACGCATCAACCAACGAATACTCATTTTATCAGCTCGAACTAAATGATAGACCAAAATTGTGGGTTCAAAGTAAATACTCGTTTCTGGCATATGTTCTTGGAGATAGCGTATCAGGGCTGTCTCCTCACCATACCCCATATTGGTACCACTCATCCCTAATCGTGGATTAAACCCACCGACAGCCTCAAGCACATCCCGACGTATAAACAGATTACCTCCATGTAGGGCATTTGGCGACTCTTCGAGACGCACAGTTTGGTCATACGGATGATGCGATCCATAGGTATCCTTAAACCACGCTGGTTTGGGTGTGTTATAAAAGGCAGCGTAGGGGCCGCCAAAGACATCGGGGTTATATGATTCCACAAATGTGTTGGCCTCACTCAGCCATCCTGTAGGTACTTTGCAATCATCATCAATATAGGCAATATAGACACCCTTTGCCTCTTGCCACCCTCGATTACGTGCATGAGAAAGCCCCTGTTGAGTTTCAACAACATAACGGACATTGGGATATGCTGACACAAAGTCATCACTAATTCTTGCCGTCTCATCGGTCGAGTTGTTATCCACAATAAGCACCTCATAGTCGGTCGAGTCAAGTGTTTGGTTGCAAATTGTCTGTAAGACATCGGTCAACAAATCGGCTCGATTATAGGTACAGATGACCACTGAGAACGCTACTGTTTTTTTGCTCATTCGATTAAACTTTTTTCAGTTGAAATCATTGATTTCTTGCTATGATGTACAACTTTACCTCAGAACACATTGATAGACAGGGAGCGTAAGAAGGCTCGTTTCATCTTTGATGTGTTCTTTTCGCACATAATCACCCGCATATATATTTTGTCCATGATAATTTTTAATCCATCTGTCAATTTCTTCACAAATCGGTCTATAATCCTCACGGAATCGGGGATCACTATCTAAATGTACCAAATGAGCCCATGAAGCGGCAATGGTAATAAATGTGGGTTGTACCTCCTCAAAGATATAATTATGCAAGGCCACCCTATCTGTGCGAACAATAGCAGCAAACTCTGGGTTGGTCAGCCCGACTAAATCATATATTTTTAGGTCTGAATAATACAAAGCACCACCAACATCCGCGACAAGCAAGGAACCCGA
>JBCCFC010000012.1:0-26182 GCA_039029935.1 Chloroflexota bacterium | reverse complement strand
TGCACAGGCATATGATTTACTGTTGCAAAGGCATATGGTTTACTGTTGCAAAAGCATATGATTTACTGCTGCACAGGCATATAGTTTACTGTTGTAGAGGCAAATGGTTTACTGTTGCAGATGCATATCATCCATTCATGATATGGAAAAGTATAAAAATTGAAAATGGGCAATTGAAAATTGAAAGAATTGACAACGAACCCATTGCTTATTTTCAATTTTTGATTCCTAAACATACTACATCGTTACGTTTCAACTCGTATCATAACTTTACGATTATATCGCTCATATATGAACCATTTACGGATAATCACCCACTATCTCGATTCTCTTACGGCTGTTTCTGCGCTGAGTGAATGATGAAAATTTTGGTGTATATGGTTTCTTGTTGCCCATCTTAGACGGTTCAGTGGATTTATTTCGCTTAGTAGCCAAATGGTCTGATTTCTGTCTCTATTTGGTCTAATATCAATAAATGTTGTCATTTAAGTCGGTTGTCTACCTATATATCGGTCTAAATCCACAAAAAAAATAAACAGTCATCCTGTCTTAGTGGAACCCGACAAATGACGTATTCGTTTTTTGACAGAAAAGTGTAATATTAATCGACCGCTTTTTGTAGTAAGATCAGATTGGAATTGTAGCCAGTCCAATAGCTTACTTAAGGATTACTTCTAACTTAAAATATTAGTCATACATGAATCTTATTACATAGCAGAGAAAATACTAATATACGGATAACAACAATTAGCAAAAACGATGAACTTACACAGATTAATTGATATAGCATTGCAAAACACGACTCATCAAAGCGAAAGATATAAACCGATGATTTCGATAGAGTGAAATTATGGCGTTTGTAGCTTTCGCTTTGATGTGTATAAAACATCGCACTCACGGTATCTATGGCTAATATGCACCGCTAATCCACATAGCGAAACCAAACGAACAAATTGAATGGGTCACATGTTCGATGCCTTCTTATAGGGCATTGTTGGTTTTGTTTTGCCTAAATTTAGTCACTATACGTACGTTTTTGAAAAGTTATATTAATTAATCACAGGCGGCTCACAATCAAACGACTTATGGAGGAATTTTTTATGCACCAAAACAAACAACGTTTGCTTGGCAGCAGCGTTGGCACAAGGTGGGCATTGATGTTGCTGATGATAGCAGTATCAATTGCACCAAACTTTGCCTACACAACCGCTCATGCCCAAGAAAACGAAGTCTTGGTAGGCAATCCAGACCTTTGTTTCGCCATTTCAGATGGCTATTTCCAACTAGATGGAACAGAGGTGAGGGATGGGAATGCCGAGGACACCCTTGGTTTTCTCAACCGTGTGACAGGTAACACCAATCCTGTTACAGGTGAACCACCCAACACAGGAACGAACTTTATTGAAGCAATGTCGTTCCGTCCAGGTGGTACAACACTCTATGCCACAGACGGTGATACGCTAGGTACAGTCAATTTGTTGACGGGCCTATTCACTGCCATCGGCGATGCAGGCGCCAGCGACAGCAGCGTCACTGACATTGATGGTCTGAGCTTTGACCCAACCACAGGAAGACTGTGGGGTACAGAGCGCAACAGTGGCACCACTGCTGATCAATTGCTTGAGCTGGACCCAGCAACGGGTGCTGTGCTGACAGGACCAACCAACGTCCAGCTTCAAGAAGGGCTTGGTGACTTGGATGACTTGGCGATTGACCCAATTTGGGGCACATTCTATGCCATCCAAAACCAAGGTGGTGGCCCAAGTAACTTGGCAATTATTGATCCATCTAATGGCAACACGACCACTGTCGGTAAATTCACTCGTCAAGATACGGGTGAGCAGATTTCCGATATGGAAGGTTTGGCGTTCTTTAATGATGGTCAACTGTATGGTAGCACGGGTAAAGACTGGGCCAATGGACGTAATGTTCTCTGGCGCATTGACAAAACGACTGCTGTTGTTGAACTCATTGGTGAGTTTACCTCACGCATGAGCGACATCGAAGCATTGGATTGTCTGACCGCACCATCTTTCTTGGCGATTGAAAAAGCAACCAACGGTGTTGACGCAGATGATGCACCGGGCGTATTGATTCCAATCGGTAACAACGTTGTGTGGAGCTACTTCTTGCGTAACACAGGTGGACAACTCATCACCAACATCGTTGTAACAGACGACAATGGTACACCAGGTAATACAGCCGATGACATCACCGTTTGTACGATTCCACAGTTGACACCAGGACAGAGCAATGTTGACGTTGGCGTCACTTGTGAAGTTCAGGGTACTGCAACGAATGGGCAATACACCAATGTGGCAACTGCAACAGGCGAGTCTGTTGGTGAGACATTGACCCAACAGGACCCAAGCAACTACTTTGGCTACAACCCAGCTGCTTTGGGCGACTATACGTGGATTGATGTCAACTTGAATGGTATCCAAGAAGCCTTTGAACCACCACTGCCAAATGTTGTGGTGACGCTTCATAATGCCAACGACAACAGTGTGGTCGGTACAATGACCACGGATGCCTCTGGTTTCTATCTGTTTGACAACTTGGCTCCAGGTGACTACTATCTTGTCTTTGATCTGACAACAAACACCAACTTCACGACCTTTACAACACAGGATGCAGGCAGCGACGATGCGGTGGACAGCGATGTCGATCCAAATGGTCGTACACCCAACATCAATCTCTCATCGGGCGAAACAGATCGCACATGGGATGCAGGTGTTGACGGTACAGGCATTCTTGCCAGCCTTGGTGACTTTGTATGGCATGACCTCAATGGTAATGGCATTCAGGACAATGGTGAACCAGGCATTGAGGGTGTTTCAGTCCAACTCTTTGACATCAACAACAATCCAGTTGACCCACCAGGACCAGGCGGTAGCACCACAACAACAGATGCAAATGGCGCATATAGCTTTGACAACCTGCTGCCCGGTGACTACTATCTGATCTTCACCGACCCAAGTGGCTTTGCGTTGACATTGCCAAATCAGGGTGCGGATGATGCGGTTGACAGTGATGCCCAGAACTTGGGTACACCAGGCGAGAGCCAAACACAGTTGGTCAACCTCTCACCAGGCGAAAATGACCCAACGATTGACGTTGGTTACTATCGCCCAGTCGGTGTTGGTAACTTTGTCTGGAACGACTTGGACACGGATGGTATTCAGGACCCACCAGCGGATACTGGTGAATTTGGTGTAGACGGTGTGACCGTTAACCTGATTGGCACAAACGGCAATCCATACAACGACACCACAACCACAATTGATGGAGGTTTCTATAACTTCCTGAACATTCCACCAGGCGACTACATCATCGAATTTATCCTGCCCAACGGCTTCCAATTTAGCCCGCAGGATCAGGGTGGTGATGACAATGTTGACAGTGACCCAGACCCAACCACAGGTCAGACCACTGTGATTACATTGGTCTCTGGCGATGGCGTGGATGACTCATGGGATGCGGGTATTTTCCAAAATGACCCAAGCATTGATGTCACCGTTGTTGTAGACAATCCACTGATTTATTCTGGTGATGATGTCACGTACACGTATACCGTTGACAACGATGGTAACGTGCCACTGGACAATGTAACGTTGAACGACAATGTTTGTACCAACATCACCTTTGTCAGCGGCGACACCAACAACGATGGTATTTTGGATGTCGATGAAACATGGACATACACCTGTTCAACAACATTGAACAACGACACAACCAACACCGCAACGGCTGCTGGTCTTGATCCAAATGGGGATCCAGTTCAGGATACGGACACAGCAGATGTTGATACCATTGACCCAGGTATCATGGTCGAGGTTACACCAGACCAAACGACAGTTCCACCAGGAACCGATGTCACCTATACCTACAATGTCACCAACGAAGGCGATGTCCCACTGGATAACGTTCAGTTGAGCGACGATGTATGTAGCCCTGTGACCTTTGTCTCTGGCGACACCAACAACGATAATATTCTTGATCTGGACGAAACATGGGTGTACACCTGTACCACAACCATCAATGAGGACACCACCAACGTGGCAACTGTCACAGGTGATGACCCGCTGGATGGTACAGTGAGCGATGACGACGCCGCCTTTGTCGATGTTGTCAACCCAGGTATCGAAGTAGACAAGTCTGCTAGCACGTTGGTTGCCTATGTTGGCGATACCATCATCTACACGTACGAAGTCTCGAACTCAGGTGACACACCAATTCGCAACGTCAGCGTTGTGGATGATCACTGTGCACCGTTGACATTGCAGAGTGGCGATGATAACAACGACAATGTATTGGATGTTGGCGAGACATGGATTTACACCTGTCAGGTAGCCTTGCAGGACGATACCCATAACACCGTTCGGGCGACTGGTGATCCAGATGGTGGCGATCCAGTTTCTGATGAGGATATGGAAGATGTCGATATCATCGACCCAGCTATCCAAATCACGGTTCAGCCAGACCAACCAGTTGTACTGGCAGGTACGGATGTTGAGTACACCTATCAAGTGACCAACGAGGGTGATGACCCACTGAGCAATGTTGTCGTGACCGATGACCGTTGTTCCCCAGTGACCTTTGTCTCTGGCGATGACAACAACGACGGTATTCTGGACCTCAACGAGACGTGGATTTACACATGTACAGCCACTATCAATGAGGATACGCCAAATACAGCCGATGTTGACAGCGATGATTCGTTGGGCAACCCTGTCACGGATGAAGACAACGCCTTTGTCGATGTCATTAATCCAGACTACAACGTTGAAAAGACTGCTGATGCCACACAGATTTCAGCGGGTGGCGATGTCACCTACAGCTATGCGGTTGAGAACACAGGTGATGTGCCAATCAGCAACGTTGTTGTGACGGACGACACTTGTTCACCAGTGACCTTTGTCTCTGGCGACACCAACAACGATGGCAACTTGGATGTAGACGAGATATGGAACTACACCTGTACAACCACGCTCTCACAAGACACAACCAACACTGTCACCGTTCGTGGTGAAGACCCATTGGGCAACCCAATGGAAGATAAAGACATGTTAGACGTTGACACCATTGACCCAGGTATCAGCGTAGATGTCACACCAGACCAGAATGTTGTCAACCCAGGCGATGATGTCACCTATACCTACGAAGTGGTTAACACAGGTGACACACCACTGGACAACGTACAGTTGACCGATGACACCTGTTCACCAGTGACCTTTGTCTCTGGCGATACAGACAATGATGGCGAACTCGACTTGGATGAAACATGGGTTTACACCTGTACAACACCGATCAATGAGGACACCACCAACACAGCGACTGTTACTGGCGATGACCCACTGAATAACACCGTTACAGATGATGACACAGCCTTTGTAGACGTGATTAACCCAGGTATCGACGTTGAGGTCACACCAGACCAGACAACGGTTGATCCAGGTACAGATGTCACCTACACATACGATGTCACCAACAATGGTGAGGACCCGCTGGATAACGTACAGTTGACCGATGATGTCTGTTCACCAGTAACGCCTGTCGAGGACGGCAATGGCAATAATGTGGGCGACACCAATGAAAATGGCAGCTTGGATGTGGGCGAAACATGGCAATACACATGTACAACGCCAATCAATGAGGACACAACCAACACAGTCACAGCCACTGGCGACGACCCATTGGGTAACCCAGTCAGCGACACAGACTCTGCGTTTGTGGACGTGATTGAGCCAATCTCTAGCATCGGTAACTTTGTCTGGGAAGACTTGGACGAAGATGGTATCCAAGATGATGGCGAGCCAGGTGTTGAGGGCGTGACCGTCAATCTGGTTGACAGCGATGGCATGCCTGCTGGTTCAACCACAACCGACGAAAATGGTCGCTATGAATTTACCGATTTGGCGTCAGGCACATACACGGTCTTCTTTGTCAAGCCAGCAGGCTTTGACTTCACCACGCAGGATGCGGGTGGCGACGACACGGTAGACAGTGACCCAGATGCCAATGGTGAAACTGCACCAGTCACGTTGGCTGACAACGAGAACAACCCAGACGTAGACGCTGGTTTGGTCATCGTCAAGGCTTCCTTGGGTGACAAGGTTTGGGAAGATACCGACAAAGACGGTATCCAAGATGATGGTGAGCCGGGTATTGAAGGTGTCACAGTCAACCTGTGGACCGCAAACCCAGATGGCACACCAAATGCGCAGATTGGCAGCACAACCACCAACGGCGCAGGTGTCTATGAATTCACTGGGCTAGACCCACGTGAGGACTATGTTGTGCAGTTCGTTGCGCCAACAGGTCGTGACTTCACCACGCAGAACGCTGGTGGAGACGACACAGTTGACAGCGATGCCGACACAACCACAGGCATCAGTGATTTGGTTGACCTAGACCCAGGTGAGAATGATCCAACCATCGACGCAGGTATCCTGCCAGCCGTTGCCACGATTGGTGACTTTGTGTGGGATGACCAAAACGAAGATGGTATTCAGGATCCAAATGAACCAGGCATCGGCGGTGTTGATGTTACACTGTGGATTGTTGCGCCAGATGGCACACCAATTTCACAACAAGACACCACAACCACTGCACCAGATGGTTCATATGAATTCACCGATGTTCCAGCCGAACCAGGCAACAGTTATCTGGTCCAGTTCTCTGCACCAGCCGACAAAGACTTCTCGCCACAAAATCAGGGTGACGGCACAAATGACAGCGATCCTGCACCAAACGGTGACACAGCACCATTTAGCGTTTCACCAGGCGAAGAGAAGGATGATGTCGATGCAGGTCTGATTCCTGCCCGCGCTTCTATTGGCGATTTGGTCTTCGATGACCAGAACGAAGATGGTGTCCGTGATGTTGGCGAGCCAGGTATTCCAGGCGTCACAGTCAACTTGTTGGATGTCAATGGCAACCAGCTTGACACGACACAGACCGATGGTAACGGGCAGTATCTCTTCCCAGGTCTCGACCCAGATGAGGATTATATCATCGAGGTTGTGCCACCAGTAGGCCGTGACATCAGTCCACAGGATGCTGGCGTACCACAAGACGACACCGTTGACAGCGATGTTGACCCAACCACAGGCCGCACCGATCCAATCGACTTGGACCCAGGTGAGGACGATGATACGGTTGACGCAGGTCTTTTGCCCGTCAAGGCATTCTTGGGCGACACGGTTTGGGAAGATACCGATGAAGATGGTATCCAGGACGAAGGCGAGCCAGGTGTACCGGGTGTAGATGTCAATCTCTGGACTGCCGACGACAATGGCAACCCAGCCGATCCGGTTGGCAGCACAACAACGGACGCCAATGGTAACTACAGCTTCACGGGGCTGAACCCGAATGAAACCTACATTGTTGAATTCGTCGCCCCACCAGGCCGCGACTTTACAGCGCAGGATCAGGGTGGTGACGATACGGTTGACAGCGATGCCAATCCAACAACTGGATTGACCGCTCCAATCACGCTTGACCCAGGTGAGACTGATGAGACTGTTGACGCAGGTCTGCTGCCAGCCACAGCCACCATCAGCGGTGAGGTCTTCGATGACCTGGACGAAGATGGTATTCAGGATGGCGTTGATCCAGGTGTTGGTGGTGTAACAGTCAACTTGCTTGATGAAGATGGCAACATTGAGGACACAACCACAACTGACCCGACGGGTGCATATGAGTTTGATAATGTTGCGCCAGGCACATACACCGTTCAGGTAGAGCCACCAGCAGACCAAGTCTTTAGTCCACAGGACGAAGGCGGCGACGATACGGTTGATAGCGACGTTGACCCAACAGGCGAAACTGACCCAATCACCGTTGCACCAGGCGATGAGGTTGAAGATGTGGATGCTGGTCTCGTAGACGCGGGCAACCGTGCCTTTGAATTCGAGAAATTCATCGAAGGCAAGGAAGCAGATACGCTCGGCGATGCTGTTCAGGCACACCCAAGTAACTTCCTGCGCTTTAAGTACAAAGTCACCAACACAGGCGACTCTGCCATCGAGTGGAGCACGTTGGATGATGATGTCTTTGGTCCATTGACAGCGATTTGTGGTCTGCCCACAATCATCCCTGTCGGTGGTAGCAGCGAATGTACCATCATCAGCGCAGCAGGCGACGAACCAGATGGTAAGCAGAATATCGGTACAGTCACCATCCTTGGTGTGGGCACTGACCAAGACCCAGCATGGTACATTACTGATCCGGACAACGGAACCATTGGTGACTTCGTGTTCAACGACCTCACCCAAGATGGTATCCAAGACCCAGAAGACCCGGGCATCACGGGTATTCAGGTCAACTTGCTCGACTTGGTTGGTAACGTTGTAGACACAACCGTCACCAGCGCGGACAATCCAAACACGCCAGAGGTTGAGACCGATGCGGGCTACTACCAATTCGTAGGCGTCCCATCAGACACAGGCTTCCGTGTTGAATTTGTCCCACCAGAGGATCAAGTATTTGTCACGCTCAAAGATGTCGGCAACGACGATACGGTTGACAGTGATGCCAACCCATCCAGTGGTCGCTCTGATGTCGTGATTCTTGACCCAGGTGAATTTGATGACACCATTGACGCCGGACTCTACAACTTCTTGCAGAGTAAACCAGCGACACTCGGTGATGTGGTTTGGGAAGACCTCAACGGTAATGGCATTCAGGATGGCGGTGAGCCAGGTGTAGAAGGCGTGACAGTGCAACTGTTGTCGCCAGACGGCACAGTGCTACAAACCACCACTACAGACGCTGATGGTGAATACCTGTTCACAGGTCTGATTCCAGATGACTACAAGGTTCGCTTCGTCCTGCCAGATGGCTATGATGACTTCACGGACCAAGATCAGGGTGTCGATGACACGGTTGACAGCGATGCTGACCCAACAGCGGGTCCAAACCAGGGCGAAACCGACGTGATTACACTCGGTCTCTCTGAAACCAACTTGACCGTTGATGCGGGTATCATCCGCTTCGTCAGTGTCGGTAACTTTGTTTGGGAAGACCTTGACGCAGATGGTGTCCAGGATGCTGGGGAACCAGGCATTGCTGATGTCGAAGTCACACTCTTTGAGACAGGCGTTGTCACACCGGTTGGCACAACCAACACGGATAGCAACGGACTCTATGGCTTCTCAGGCTTGCACCCAGGTGAATACTACGTGCAGTTTGAACAGCCAACAGGCTTCGAGTTTACTGAGCAGGATGCTGGCGCAGATGACACGGTTGACAGCGATGCCAACCCACTGTCTGGACCAGACTTTGGTACAACGCAGGCTGTACTGATTCCTTCGGGCACAGACAATGACACGATTGATGCGGGCGTGATTCGCCCAGGCTCAATCGGTGACACTGTGTTCCTGGATGAAGACAATGATGGTATCCAAGACAATGTTGGTCAACCAGGGGGCGAAGAGGGTGTTCCAGATGTCGTCGTCAATCTGTTGGACGAGGATGGCAACCAGATTGCTACCACAACTACAGATGAAAACGGCAACTACAACTTCCCAGTCTTCCCGGGCACATACATCGTTGAGTTTGAAGCACCAAATGGCTTCGTCTTTAGCCCACAAGATCAGGGCGGCGACGACAATCTGGACAGCGACCCAGACCCAACGACAGGTCAAACAGCGCCAATCACAGTTGGCTCTGGTGAAGACCGTGACGATGTAGATGCAGGTGTTGGCGGCCTCGGTTCTATCGGTGACTTCGTTTGGAGTGACACCGATGGCGATGGTATCCAAGACCCAGGTGAGCCAGGTATTGACGATGTGAAGGTCACATTGCTTGATGGCAACGGCAACTTTATCACCGAAACCGTCACAACCGATGGTGGACAGTATCTCTTTGACAACCTGCTCCAAGGCGACTATCAAGTCTCCGTCGAGATTCCGTTGGGCTTCCAGACAAGTCCACAGGACCAAGGTGGTGATGACACCGTTGACAGTGACATCAACAGCTCTGGCAACACAGACACCATCACACTGGGACCAGGTGAAGATAACCTGACCGTTGACGCTGGCTTCGAGCCGCTCGACCCAGGTATCGTCGTTGAGAAATCAACCAATGGTGAAGATGCAGACGAGCCAACCGGACCAGCGATTCCAGTCGGTGATCCAGTGGTCTGGGAATACGTTGTCACCAACGTCGGTAATGTCAATCTGATTGACATCCAGGTGGTTGATGACCAACTCGGTAACATCACCAGCAGTTGTCCAGACGCTCAGGTTGAACTACTGATTGTCGGCGATACCATGACGTGTACCGTCAACGGCGTCGCAACCGAAGGTCAGTACCGCAACGAAGTTACCGTTCAGGGCTTTGTTGAGGGACTCTCTGGTGAGTTTGTCGAGGATGATGATGTCAGCCACTACATTGGTGTGGGTGCGGACCTCAGCGTTGAAAAGACCGATAGTGAAGACCCTGCCGATGCAGGCCAGGAGCTCTTCTACACCATCGTCTACAGCAATGCTGGACCGTCTGATGCAACGGATGTTGTGATTGAGGATGTACTGCCAGATGGCGTACTCTTTAACAACATGATTAGCTCTGACCCAGACATTGGCAACCCAACTGTTTCATGGTTGCCAAATCAACCAATGATTATCCGTTGGGAGATTCCATTCTTGGCGGTTGGTGAATCTGGCGAGATTGTTTTTGAGGTTGACACTGACCCAAGTTTGGCCGGTGCGCAGATCATCAATACGGTAAGCATCACAAGCAGCGTTCCGGATACGGATCCGCTGGACAACGAGGAAGAAGAACTGACGGACTTCCGCCTCGGTGGTGTGGGTAATCCAACAGCGATTGAGTTGTTGAGCTTTACCACTCGTCTGTTGCCAGATGGCACGGTTGAAGTCCGCTGGGTGACAGGTGCGGAAATCAATACGCTGGGCTTTGACCTGTATCGTGTGACAGGCAATGCAGCTGAGTTCTCAGAGGCTGACTCAGCGCATGTCTCTGAAGGTGTTGTCATTAACGGTGAAAGCATCTTTGGTTCTGAATACTCGTTTGTTGATACCAGTGCTCTGCCTGGCGTCACCTACACCTACTGGTTGCGAGAAACAGAAATTGATGGCACTGTGAACACCTACGGTCCAGCCGATGTGAAAGGCTCTGGTCCTGCTATCGATGACCCAGGTCCTGGTAGCGGTGGTACTGATGAGTACTCACTCTTCTTACCACTGGTTACGCGATAGTGAAGGTAGAAGGAGGAAGGTAGAAGGAGGAAGGTAGAAGGAGGAAGGTAGAAGGGGAAGTTTTAAACTTCACCCTTCACCCTTCACCCTTCACCCTTTACCCTTCACCCTTCATCCTTCATCCTTCACATTTACTCCTAAATGAAAAAAGTCGAGGTGTAGAATCTTATCATATTCTACACCTCGACTTTTTTCGTTTGGAATGAATTTGATATATCAAATCATCGTCAAATCGTCATCGATAGGTCGAAAGCATCAGTTTGTGATTTCCATCACTACATTCAACAACTTATGGGGCAAAGCTGTGGATAAGTGGGGATAAGTCTGCGGATAACTTGGGAGTTATCCTATATCTAGGGTAAATAAATGAACTAACCCCTAGTGTTAGTATGGTTTATCCCCATCAGAAGACACTCTGCCGTATTGGGCCATGTATACGATTTCACGTGTGATAACCCCGCTTCCACCAGCACATCTCGCAAGTGAGGTGTGTCTAGCAAACGTGCCATCGCATCGGCAATCGCTGATACATCCATCGGATCAACAGCCAACGCCGCGTCACCGACCACCTCGGGCAGACTTGTTGTGTTACTCACGACAGACGGAGTGCCACAGGCCATCGCCTCGACTGGCGGTAGACCAAAGCCTTCATAGAGCGATGGATAGACGAGCATGGTGGCTTGGCGATAGAAGGCGGGGAGGTCGGCTTGATCGATAAAGCCTGTGAATTGAACGCCAGCCTGCTGTGCTTTATTCAACAAGTCATCGCTTTCCCAACGAGGATGACCGCTCCAAACCATCGGTGGGAGATCGGTGCGATGTTGTTGTAGCTGTAAATAGGCGTCTAATAGCCGTGCCAAATTTTTACGTGGATGGATGTTACCGAGGGCAAAGATGTAAGGTGGTTTGATCGTATATTTTGCTAGCGTGATTGGGTCGGTGGGGGTTGTACCAGGCTGATATTGTGTCGAGACCCCATTGGGTACAACATGCACTTCGCCCTTGTAACTGGGGTAAAAACGGTATAGTTCTTGGCGCGAAAATTCAGAAACGGTGCAGACCAAATCGGCCTGCTGAATGGCTAATCCAGTCAACCAACGCATATACCATGCTACTGTACGTGGAAAGTACTCTGGATGGGCGCGGAATGAGAGGTCGTGGACAATGACTGCGCCCTTACAGCGAGAACTGGGCAACAGCGGTGGCAGAAAGAAGTTCGAGACATACCAGTCGGCTTTGAGTTTTCGCAGGGCGAGGCTCTGTTGCCAGAGAAAAAAAGGGAGTTGGCTGTATTTGCCGATGTTATATTGTGGAAATGGGTATGAGCGAGCGTTGGACGACCATTCACACGTCAGCAGAGAAACGTCAGGGACGTTCTCGACCTGTGCCAGCCCTTCTGTCAAACCAGCAATAAAGGTTTCGTTGCCACCGCGTTGCCGACCAATCTCCGAGGCATTAATCACAAGATGCATGCGCTTTTACCAATTTTGTGTATATCTCTTCAATCGCATCAATTTTATGCTCCCATGTATGCTGTGCATACACTTTATCTCGCCCCAGTTTGCCCATCACATTAGCCAAGGCAGACTCATCCGCCAGCCCACCAATCGTATTTGCCAACGCAATGACATCACCAAAGGGGACAAGCAGGCCATCTTTGCCATTGGTGATCACATCACTCACACCCCACGTATCTGCACCGATGACGGGCTTGCCATGCACCCATGCTTCCAGATAGACAATGCCAAACGAATCGGTTCGTGACGGCATCACCAGCATATCCGCCGCTGCCAGCATATCATTGCGTTCATCGTCTGAAATTAGCCCCAACAGGTGGATTCGTGCGCGATCCTTACCGGGTAATTGTGCAAGATAGCGTGAAAATGGCTCTAAGACGGCCCCAGCCAAGGCCAATTCAACATCAAAACCATTCTCCCAGAGTAGCCGCACCGCCTCCACCGTATGTATGGTCCCCTTATCATAGGACATCTGCGACACAGAAATCACCAACGGGCTATCGGCATCAATTTGGTGACGCATCCGAAAGGCCGCCCCATCGCCCTTGAGCCGATCCCCTCGACGTCCCTCACCAGCCAGAAAGTCACTCGGATTCACACCCGGACCAATCGGCCAAATCTGGTCGGGCTTAACACCTTGCTCGACATAGAATTGCTTCTCGGTTTCGGTCTGCGCAATCACGCCATCACTTTGCAGCACCAAGGCATTCTGATGACGCATGGTATAGAATCGCCCCAATTCATCTGTCCCAGGTTGTTTCCCTGCCCCCAAATGGGTCAATGGATAGGTGACAAAGGGGATGTTGTGGCGACGGGCAAAAAGCAACCCTGCCTCAAACCAAGGCTCATAACCGATGCCCATAGCTGCCACCAGATCAAATGAGTCATGCGATTTATATAGCCAAGGCAACAGTTCAGGAACCCAAGGCGTGAAGCGCGCCAGTCGCCATGCCAGTTGCGTTGGCACAAAGGAGAATTTGGCGAAAATCCACAACAGGCGTCGAATGGCAGCATAACTATAGCGCGCAGCGGGCAGATGGTGGATGGGGAATCGTCGCACACGAACACCCTCAATCACACTCTCGGTCTCAGCAGAACGCCGCCAGCCTGCCTGCCAGAATAGCTCCACATCCAACGCATCACTGGTGACAACCGTTACCTCATGCCCCTTGGCGACCAATCGCGTGGAAATCTCGGCCATATGATTTTCTGCGCCACCCTTGGCGGGATGGTAGCGCGGGATCAAGTGTAGAATTCTCATAGCGTTGCAGTGTAACATAATCGAGTACGATTGGGCAATGAATGTATGATGTTACGTTCCTCACGTTAAATTGACGGGTGTTATCAAAATACAGTACAATGGGACCCGCTTTATGATTCGTCTATGATTGTAACAATATCGCAATGAATAATGAATTTTCAATCAAGATGCCATTAGAAATTTCGGACCATTTTCCTAGATTTCTCGTAATCCGATACAATGTGCCTGTTGTATACTGGTGATTACGGTTGGCTTCTTGCTTTTGCTCAGGCCAAACGAAATGAGTGACAAATATAGTGCGAATTGTTCTGGAGAACCAATTTATGAAAAAGAAAAACATCTATGTCTATCCATTGTTTATGGGTATCAGCCTGACAGTCATGACGATATTGCTTTTCAAGATGGCACAAAGCACCCTACAGGCTGCACCGATTGATGTTCAACAGGCAACAACAATCCGTGTCAGCAACAGTGGCGCAAATACGGGTGATTGCGGCTCGGAGACAGCACCATGCCAAACCATTCAGTTTGCGGTTAATAAAGCCAACAGCGGCGATTGGATTTTAGTTGCGGGTGGGGTTTATGGATATAATGCGGGCGACGATATTGCCTGTAACCAAAATCTTGGTACAACAGGCGTTGTCTGCGTCGTCAATAAAGAGCTAAATATCAGAGGTGGCTATACAGCCAATGATTGGGTGACACAAGATTTAAACGCCAACGTGACCATCATTGATGGTACAAACACCCAACGTGGGGTGTTGATTGTCAGTACCGGACCGACCACCAATGTGACGGTGGATGGCTTCACGATTCAGAATGGCCTGGCCCAAGGTATTGCTGCGCGACCATTCCCAGACAATATCGCCTCGTTTGGCGGTGGGATGTTTGTGGATAGTGCGCAGAGTGTCACCCTAAACAACATTATATTCAAAAACAATCGCTCGATTGGCGAAGACACCAACAACGCCTTTGGTGGTGCTGGGGCTGGCGGTGGATTGGCCTTGCGTCAGGTGCCGACGACCTTAACCAATGTCACCTTTGATAGTAACCAAGCAGTGGGTGGTGCTGGTGCGGAGCGAGGTGGCTATGCCACAGGCGGTGGTATCCATACAGCATTTGCAACGGTGACGGGTAGCCGTCTCACGTTTATCAATAATATTGCGCGGGCGGGTAACTCGACAGGGCTTGGTTCGACGGCAGATGGTCAACGAGCCGATGCATTGGGCGCAGGGGCTAGTTTTCAAGATGGCTCCGATATCAATGTCCAATATTTGACCTCGTATGATAACCAAGCGACGGGTGGGAATGCCGTTACGAACTCTGGTGGTGCATTTGGGGCGGGTCTCTTTGTTGAAAAAGCGATTGCGGAATTTAGGCATGTGGATTTACGTCGCAATGTCTCCAAAGGAGGGGCAGCCATCAATGGCTATGTCAGCCGTGGTGGCGGGGCTGAATTTATTGATTCGACCGTAACCATGAGCAATGCTAAAATTATAGACAATCAAGCCATTGGGGGCGATGGGTCAACGGGGGATCGAGGGCCAGCGAATGCAGGTGGGCTTAGTGTTACATGGACTCACCGAGAGGGGGTGCGCTTCCAATTGACCAATGCAATTATTGCTGGCAACTTTACGGATATGGGGCAAGGCTCAAACCCTATCGGTGGTGGTGGCAGTGGTGTGATGATTCAGGCAATGGAAGCTGAGTTATCCCATGTAACCATTGCCGATAATCGTGTTGGCGCAGGTATGTTTGCACCAGGACTCATTGTGATGGATTTTCCGCGAGGGGGAACGGCCACTGTCTCGGACAGCATTATTGCCAATCATAGCGCATCCATTGCGGCTGTGCATGTGCAGCCATCAAGCCAATTGACCTTCAATCGTGGGCTTTGGTCCAACAATAGCAGCAATATGGATGGGGCTGGTACATACAGTGGTGTGAATACGATGTTGTCAGGGGATGCTGCCTTTGTCAATGCCAGTAACTTTGATTATCATCTATCAGCATCATCTGCAGCCATAGACCAAGCAACGGGCAGCACAACCCCACAGGATATTGATGGCCGCGGTCGGGATGGGGTTGCCGACATCGGCGCATACGAAGCTATATTTTTAGACCATTCTCTATATTTACCAATTGTCACACGATAATTTGGTGTTCAGTAGAGCGGTGTTCAGTAGGTCGGTGTTCGGTAGGTCGGTATCCAGTGACACCATAGCCAATTTATCGACTTACTGAATGCCAATGAATCAACTATCAATGTTGCATAACATCCATACTCAAAACAGATGATTACATTTTCTATTGTTGTAAACACGACGGATCGAGAACTTCCACTGCGGACATTGTTGCGCGCCTTGGAGCATCAGTCCTACCCACATTTTGAAGTAGTGGTGGTAGTCGGCCCAACCAAAGACAATACCCATGAAATGCTCCAAGAGTATGAGGGGCGTGTCCGCATTTTTACCTGTGAGCAGGCCAATCTGAGTCAATCACGCAACATTGGGCTTGCCGCCGCACGCGGTGATGTTGTGGCCTATATTGATGATGATGCTGTCCCCTGCCATCATTGGTTGCAACAGCTTGCCAAACTCTTTGACGCTTCCAATCTAGATGCAACGGGCGGCATTGTCTATCTGGTCCACCCCAATCAGCCAGCCGTCCAGCATCGCATCGGCACAGTATCCCCGCTTGCCGAACAACACGATGTGCGTGACTCTTGGTTTGATCCGCTTTCACCAGAGGATGTCAGCCGTCAATGGATTCCCCGCATGATGGGCACAAACATGGCCTATCGGCGTCAGGCATTGCTTGATATCGGTGGGTTTGATGAATTTTATCAGTGGGTCTATGATGATACGGATGTCGCACTGCGGCTTGCTAATGCCGGCAAGGTCATTCACCCTGTGCTAGAAGCGCCTGTCTACCACATCCCCGCATCCAGCCGCAACCGTAAAGCCTTTACATACACGGGGCGATGGTGGATTGGCACCAAAGCTGCGGTCTATTTCTCCTTTAAAAATGGCCGCGACATGGGACATACGTGGCGCGATATTGGGCTACGTTCACTGCATCTTGTGCATGGGCGTTGGCTCTGGACAGGCGAGGTTTGGCGGTATAAACACATTACAGCCAAAGACATGTGGCATATGCGCTATCAGGAAATTAAAAGTGGCGCACAAGGTGCTTTGAGCGGATACACGATCCAGCGAAAAACGCTTGCCACCAATCCTGTGGAGTCTGCCCGTGCCATCGACCAAGCGCATTCTTTTCAGCCGTTTCCAAACAACAAAACCATTTATCCATCCGTTGATCCAGTCAGCGGACGCAGGCCATCGATTTCTATGACAGAACAACCACTGCGGATTTGTATTCTCAGCAGCACCTATCCACCGCATCACTTTGAAGGCGTGGGTCGTCTTGCCAACCTCATGGCTCAAGGGTTATTTGAGCTGGGTCATACGGTGCATGTGGTCACACGTAGCGAGTGGCAAAGCAGTGAACGTGCATCGCGTGATCTTGTGACTTTTTATGATGGGGCATATGTGCATCAACTGCCCTATCATACCCAACGCTATCAACGCTATCAGCACTACCCAAGGCTGCACCATACGCTCAACTACAGCCATGCTGTGCATGATAAGGTCAAGCGCATGATCCTCAATGATGGGATTCAGGTAGTGGATTCACCAATTTGGCAGGTTGATGGGTTGGTTACAGCCCAGAGTGGTATTTTGCCTGTGTGCGCACGGCTACAAACAGCAACACGACAAATCGCCGAGCTACAACAGGAGCGTGACCCTGATGCGTGGTTTGTGGGTGAAATGGAGCGCACACTGATTGAAAGTGCCACCCATGTGACACCCAATTCACTGGCAACAGCCCAAGCCACCGAACAGGTCTATGGTGTGACAAACATACAGGATCGATCCACCATTGTCCCACATGGCATTATCCCTGTCGCTGGAGAGGCGGTTCGCCCCTTTAACCTTGAAACCCCACCAAGTACGTTGACTGTACTATATATAGGGCGGATGGAAAAACGCAAAGGCATCCTCCAACTTTTTGAGGCGATCCCTCATGTTATGCGCAAGGTTGACCATGTGCAGTTTGTCTGTGCTGGGGCGGATAATAGCCAATCGGATGGATTCTACACACGCACAGGCATGACCTATGCTGACTATTTTGCCCGTCGCTATCACAAATATAGTGCGGCTGTCACCTTTTTGGGGCAAGTCAGCGATGAAAAGCTCCAAGAACTTTATCAAACATGTGATCTGCTGGTTGCCCCTTCGCTCTATGAATCCTTTGGGCTGATTTATGTTGAGGCCATGAATTATGCAAAACCAGTGATTGGTTGTCGAGCTGGTGGCATTCCAGAGGTCATTGATAGCGGTGTGACAGGGCTATTGGCAGAACCAGAGGATAGCAAGAGTTTGGCCGAGGCTATGATAACCGTGTTGCAGTCGCCCCAAAAGCTGTATGAGATGGGGCTTGCTGGGCGCCAGCGTTTGCTGGACAACTTTACCCACATTCAGATGGCGCGCAAATATGCAGAGGTGTATCGGCGTGTGATTGCAGAGAGTAATACATCTACATAATTCTAAAAGAGAACATTATGCAAACAACACTGACGACCAGTGATATCTTAAACGAAATTGAATTTGAATTGATGCAAGGCATGGTCTCCCGAGATGATCTTGGGGAGGGGCTACAGACGGTCCGAAAATACCAAAATCAAATTCGCGGGGAACTATTGGATACCAATCGTGGTGAGGTGTCTCTGCGAGAGGCGTTTAGCCGCCAGCTACAGATCAACGACCTGTTGCTCTCGCTTCTCCATGAAACCGCTTCCAAAGTGGAGACATTACAGCTAGAACTCCATCAATCGGCGCATCTAAAACAACACAGCCTAACCCAGGATGAGGTTGCTCAACTAACATCTGCACCCAAGGAGTCCTCGACATCAGACCCGCTTGAGTCATCACTGACACACACTGCCATGTCAGCCCCTATGCCACTCTCTGCGCCACATCCTGCACCATTTCCGTCTGCTTCGCAAACCAGCGCAGATAGCCTCCCGGAGTTAGAATCAGCCATGAACGCCAAGGCGTTAGAGATGGACCCTGATGTGCGCGTCATGGGGACACCGCTTATCGGGGGAACATTGACCCGTATGAGGACATCGATACATAATTTGGTCCTTTTCTATACACGCCGTCTGGCATCCAAACAAGCTGAGGTCAACCGCATCTATGGCGAGCAACTACTTGTGTTACGCCATACTCAGCAACGCTATCTAGACTATATTCAGCAGTTAGAGAAAAAAATTATATCACTGGAAAAGAGTGAATCATAAGGAGTAGTCCATTGTCCATTCTATCGAAACCATTACAGTTAATAAAGAATAAGCTGAATCGAACAGAGCATATTCAACCCTATCCGTGGACCCAAGAACCACCCACCCAACAGGACCCAGAGAGCCTGAAAACACAGATTGATTCCTATCATTATTGGTATCAGCGAATTTATTTGGGACAAAATATTTACACGATTGATGGGCCTGCCGCCTATCATGAATATGTGTGGAGCGTGGTATCCAACGCTCTCCCAAGCTATTTGGACGGAGCATCGGTTTTAGATATCGGAACCAATGCCGGATATTTTTCTATCCAAGCAAAATTTCGTGGTGCAGGTCGTGTCGTTGGTGTTGAATCGATAGATGATTATTTTCGACAGGCTGAATTATGTCGGTCTGTCTGGGACCTTGATATTGACTATCAGTTGTTAGATGCGCACGATGTCAACAAAATCGATGAAATTTTTGATATTGTAATTTTTACCGGCATTCTCTACCATCTGAAAAATCCATTACAGGTACTCGAAGAAATTGGTGAGCGCTGTAAAGACACCATCATCCTTGAGACAGAGGTTGTGCCTGACGATCGACGTAACCGTATTTTTGTGCGTCAGGGAGCCTATGGCAAACAGGAAACGACCCCAACCAGCAAAGGGTTTATGAAGTTTATTGAGCGTGATGAACTCAACGGAGATGGGTCAAACTGGTGGGTCCCCGACACAGAATGTGTCATGGGAATGCTACGGACAGCGGGCTTTCAAGCCTTTACCAAACCGATTTATTCGGGTGAAGGTCGCCTCATTTTGGTTGCCAGCAAAAGTCCAAACACGATTTGTGATTTGAGTGCCTTTGATGACTTGGTGTGGCAGACGTAAGGCGATTCAACAAAATGAATACAACCCAATGCTTGTAGCGGTTTGATATATCAAGCCGATTTTTGACGTATTTTATAGACCTAACGATAGTCGAAATCTACCAGTGAATCAAGAATGCGAATTTGATCAAGCGACTGAATTTGTTGATGGCGATTCTGGGCAATTTCATCATGGAGAGCGGTGGTCTGTTTTTCCAAATGTTCTATATACTGCAATAGGACCTCTTGCCGCTCAATATATTGCCGCCATTGCGCCTCCACTTTTTGATATGCCTTCAACTGTTCAGTAAAATCAGCAAAATACTGTTCAAGTGCATCCAGACGCCAGACATGAATGGTATTGAGGGTGGCTAGTAATCGATGTTCACGACCGCTGACAAAACTGAGTAGACGCAACACACCAAACCGCCATATCTTTCCTGCTGTTGATGTCGGCTTGTGCTGTTGAAAAAAGATTTTCTCCAGCAGCTCATGCTCTTCTTGGCGTAGTTTTTCAAAATCAAGTTTGGGGAATTGATCAAATATAGGTGGCGGTGGCATCGTAAAGGCATCTGTATCAACCTCTATTGACGGTAATGGTGACAGTTTTGGCGGATGATTCAGCGTCCACTCACCTGTCACCTTTTTTGCGCGCGCAAAGGAGTCACGCAAAATCGCGGTAAAACCAACGTCGATTTCTCGCTTGACGGCGTCTGAAAAGGCAGATTGGGCATCCACTGGTCTATCTTGGACGCGGCGGTCAAAAATCTCATCTAAATGCCGAAGCGTATGGCGGGCGGCAACAACACGCCCTGTGAGCTGACCTGTATACACTTCAGTTTGGAGTGCTTCCCGCTCCGCCACAAAAAATGCAGTTAGCTCAGACGGCGAAAAATGTTTGATAACAAACCGGTAACGTGATTGATGCTGGTTGGCTGTATAACGCTCCGGTTCGCTCCGCCATTCATCACTGCTAAAGAGATGGTGTCCAGAGGCATTGGGTACATAGATAATCTCGATGCCATGCGCCCGTGCGCGATAACAGTAATCGGATTCTTCATGATCACGCGGATAGAATCCCTCATCAAACGGACCAATGGTATCCCAGGTCCGCCGTCGAATCGCAAATAATGCACCCGTCACATAATCGGCCAAGTATGGTACTTCCGTCAATTTCGCTGTGTCTAACCCATCTGTTGAACCGTTGGTCGAAATTTCTGTCAGATGCTGCCCATATGCCAGCGGATGCATAATAATGGCGCCTGCATGATTGACGCTGCCATCGTCATGAAAGAGTGTACAACCCGCAATGCCTGCCTGTGGCATCTGTGCCAATCCATCACAAAGGTTGGCAAAGACGTAAGGATCAATCAAACAGTCCTGATTCAGCAACACAAATAAATCGCCCTGAGCAGCCGCCATTCCGGCGTTCACACCGCCAGCAAATCCAAGATTGACCTTTTGTGAAATAAGATGGGCTTGTGGGTAATGTTCTTGAATTAATGCGGCACTCTTATCTTGGGAGGCGTTGTCTACACAGATCACTTCGAGCAACTGATAGTTTGGGAGGGTATCCGCAGGGTGTGTATGTTTATACAATGCATCCAGACACTGAAGAATCACTGATTCACCATTCCACACAGGGATCACGACACTAATCTTTATCGCCATGAGACACGCTCCTCTTTCATCTAATTCACTATCCGACAGGAATGACCAAACCTTCGAGAGGTGACGATAAAAGTTGAGTGCTTTCAGAACCCATTGTCGTCACCTCCCGAAGGTCTTCCATCAGATATCAGATAGCAAATCCCCTAAAACGCTCGCCCAAATTCTGGTCAAGCCACTTCATCAAGCGAATAAATCGACCTTGTTCATAGGCATGAACAAGATTTTGTAATTGAGTTCGCTCGACCGATAATTGCTCAACTTGAGATTGTAACCTGTTCAACTCTGCGATAAGCGGCTCATGTTGGTGCGTGGTTTCTGTATCGGTTACATGTGCTTCCTGTACAGCCAACTGTACATCATCCTGTGCATTCACCCGTTTTGTGCGGTCAGCCGCGTGATACGGATTTTCGCAGAAGGCGATCAGTGGTTTGGCAGTCTGTGACCACATCAATGCCTCTTGTGCGCGTTGAAATGCACCGCTTGCGCCATCATGTGGTTCAGCCAACCACGCATGGATGGCTTGCGCAACCCCATCCACATCGCCAAAATCGACAACTGTGCCAATTTGATAGGATTGAATGATTTCACTGACTGAATCGCCACGCGTTGCAATTGTGGGCAAACCTGCCCAGATATATTCGAGAACACGACTGCGAAACGCCAAACGCGTCTCAATGGTATCATAGTGTAAGGTCAACGCGAGGTCACATTCGGCCAAGACGTGTACCCACTGCTTATAAGGAACCCAATCACCAAAAAAGACCCCCTTGTCGAGCAATCCCAACATCTCAGCGGTTTGATAGGCTTGGTCGTTCTGGGTGGGTATATTCTTTAACATCGGGTTGGGGTGCTTGGTTCCAGGGAAAATCAGCTTTACATCCTGTCGTGTTTCCCACACTTTTGCAAGCGCATGAATGGCGGTGAGCGGGTCCAACCACGACCATAAACCACCGCCCCAAAGCAGCACTTTATCTGTCGGGGCAATCGCAGGCCACACCCCTTTGATGATGGGCTTGCTTGGCTGTGTACGTTTTTCAACAAAGGGCGTCTCTGGTAGCCCATAGGGGACCACATCAATTAGCTTGCGAAAGGAGGGGTCCATGCGAAAATTGGCTGTATTGAGCCGACGATTGGCCTCTAGCAAGCCAATCCACCAGTCACGCTGTCGTTCGCTGGCACAAATAAAAAAGTCGCCGACTGTGTATTGGCGACTGAGTTGGTCCAATCGACCCTGCCACCAATTATCGGCCTGCTCATTGGTCAACTGTGTAGATAAGGCCAGCCACTCCGCCATCAGTGGATTGTAGCCGTCAATAATGATGATTGTTTCGTCGCCATCCGCACCAATCTGGGGAAAGTCAGCGGCAATATCACTTGGGATGAGACAAACGTCGCTCGCTGCATAGTGACCAGCAATGGATGTCCATTCACGACGGCTGTAATAGATGACAGCAAATTCTGGGTGAGCAAAGTCTGGGGGTGACTCATCTGGAATTGCCAAGATGGTCTCTGTGGTGCGCGAGAGGATGCGCGCCAAATGATAATAACGAATCCCTGGCCCCGCCATCTGTTTACCGACAACATCATGGCTGATGATCAGCAGTTTAGGTTGCGCCATGCGACCGCCCCTCTTTGAGCCATTTCATAAAGCGGATAAAGCGGCCACCCTCATACCCCGCCACCAATGCTTCCAATGACTGCTTTTCACGCTGTAATGTGTCAATCTGCGCTTGTAACGAGGCCACCAGTGTATCCTGGTTGGTTGCTTGCTGTTGTGCTTGCGCTTGTAGCGATGTTTGCGCTTCGTTCAATGCTTGCTGTTGTGTCGCCAGTTGATGGCGATTCTCTAGTGTCAACGCCCGGAGGTCCTGATTTTCTTTCCACAACAGCCAGAATTTTCGCTCATAATTGCGCACAATGCGATGAAATGGCCCTTTGCTACGTTGAAAGCGCACCGCCCATGTTGTCAGAAACGAGGCATCAAAGTCAACATCGCGGTAGAACTCCTGTTGTCCAAAAAGGTGTGCCCACTCTTCGGGTGGCTTAACAGCAAAATGTGTGGCTTCTTTGTAGTCAAAGGGCGTTGAGGAAAACAAGATATCGTCGGTTTGTTGACAAAGATTGGCAATGGTTGGGGGGACGCTTTTAGGCGGCATGTGTTCCACAACTTCAATACAGGTGATGAGATCAAACTTTTTGGGGAGCGATGCTAGCGATGCTCTGTCAAAAGGCTCAGTGATAGACCCGACCCAGCAATATGGGCGGATGGACTCATGCACTTGTGAGATGGCATGTTCCGAAATATCGACGCCATAGGCTTCAACACCCCGATTACGCAATGTCTCCACCAAAAAACCCATCGCACAACCTGCATCTAGCACGGTTTTGGGATTAATTTCGCGGATAATATGCTCGGCAATCATATCAAAAAAGGCCAGCCATGCATCTGTGCGCTCGTAGGGCATTCCACAGCTAGTGGCGTAGTAATAGGCATCAAACATCTCAGTGTCATGATTGGTTATTTCACGGTTGATCATCTTATCGTCAGTCGTCTTCCGTTCAGTCGTCATCTAGGTAAAGTCCTACTCTATCTCTTCTTCACTATCCACAGGCTGGCTATCTACAGGCTCGCTATCTACAGGCTCGCTATCCACAGGCTCGCTATCTACAGGCTCGCTATCCACAGGCTCGCTATCCACAGGCTCGCTATCCACAGGCTCAGTTTCCGTCAGCGACCATGCCCCTTGCAACGAAATGATGCCATAACGCTCTTGACTTGCCCCTGGAAACACACTAAATTCATAGGCACGGTCTTGATAGTCATACATCAGCGTGTCGCCTTGGTCGATGATGGCGGTGGTGATCAGATAGGCCCCTTCCAGCAGAGCCAGTTCTTCAATATGGTAAGAAACATACCCCTCCCCTTGAACGGACTCAATGTGCAATTGCCCAAATTTTGTGTTGGGCCCACAAATGTGGGTATTGTCTTGACGATAGATTGCCAGTCCAAAGATCGGTTCCTCAACGCGTTGTGGTGCATCATAATAGAGTCGAATTTCCATCGACGTGCCTGTCTGAAAAATCGTCCGCTCCTCTTGTGCTTCATTATAGAGCAACACATCGGTTATCCGTACCTCGCCTGTGCCCCATTGCTTGGGTTGATCCTCTTCTTCTTCTGTTACGCCATCATCGTCCGCTTCAAGTCCACCTTTGTCTTCGACAGCCATATCCTCGTCATCTTCACCCTCTTCTGCCAAGGCTTCCCGCTCTGCACGGCGCGCTGCTTCCTCTTCCTCCGCCACCCGATTCATATAGCTCATCACGACATCAGTCGGATGTCCCATTTCTTGCACCTCGCCGTGATCAAACCAGAGTGCCTGATTACATAGAGATTGGATTGCGCCTAAATCATGCGAAACCAGCAACAGTGTTCCCCCATTGGCACGGAAGGCTTGGATGGCACTCATGCATTTGTGTTGAAAGGTCGCATCGCCAACCGCCAGCACTTCATCAACAAGCAGAATATCGGGCGATGTTTGAATGGCAACCGAAAAACCCAAGCGTACATACATGCCCGATGAGTAATGTTTGACAGGAACATCAATGAAATCCTCTAGCTCGGAAAAGCGAATGATGCGTTTCATGCGTCGATTAATCTGCTGGCGAGTCAAGCCATAAATCGAGCCGTTGAGGTAGATATTTTCACGCCCTGTCAGGTCAGGGTGAAATCCCGCACCCAGTTCTAAGAGAGAGGCAATGCGTCCATTGACAGCAATCTCCCCCTCTGTTGGCTCAATAATGCCCGAAATCAGCTTGAGCAATGTGCTTTTACCAGAGCCGTTAGGGCCAATCAACCCAATGCTATCACCTGCGTAAACATCAAATGAAACATTATGCAGCGACCAAAAGAAGGAGTTTGATGCAGCGTCCAAATGTTCTTCGCTGGACTCTGGATGTTTGGCAATGCTTGCGTTTGGTCCTTGAAATAGATTGACAAACAGTTCTTGAAATGAACGTGAGGACTGTTTGTGCGATTTGAAGCGTTTGGATACTTTGTTTAGCTGGATCAATGGTTCTGATGCGTTTTGGGTCATTGATAGCCTCGTTAGCCTTCTTGATTGAATAGGAAAGTAGTAACCAGTATCACAGATTGGTTATCTGTGACGCAGGTAGCCAACCTGCGATACTATCCTTTGCCCGTCAGTTTTCTTGATTGAATAGGAAAGTAGTAACCAGTATCACAGATTGGTTATCTGTGACGCAGGTAGCCAACCTGCGATACTATCCTTTGTC
>JBCCFC010000011.1:0-27694 GCA_039029935.1 Chloroflexota bacterium | reverse complement strand
GCCTTCGCTTTCAAGCAGCCCTGTCACCGTGACATCCTCTTTGAGCAACGCCGATAGAAACCCTTCCAGAACATCAAAGTTGGCTTTGTCGCGCAGGATATGTTTCATCGCCCAATCAAAGCTGACAAGGGTTCGGTCATTACTATGTGCCATAGGTTGTGTGCCTCCTCGGAATACGGTTTGCGTTCCACTACAAGTTTATCCCGCCAAATGAGTCATTTTTGACAGGCTTCGTGACGAATTTAACATGGATACCCGTTCCATGCTACAATATAGCAAGAATCAGAATTTGGAATTAATTCGTCAAGAGTTGCTGGCTGGTTTGGATAATCCTGATGATGCCATTGAAGATGCAATTATTAACCGCAATCTTCGCCATCATGATAAACGCCGCAATATTAGATTTAGTTGGTATTCTGCCTCCCTTGGTATCTTATTGATTCTGCTTCTTGGTGGCAGTTTGGTTTTGCTAAGACCAAGTGACGGAACCACTGTTATTGGGCGACCTGAGAATGATGAGCATATTTTAACATTAGAAGCACCACCAACAAATGAGGCGAATCTGCGAGCCACAATCACGCCAATGGCACAAAGCACTGTTGATGTAGCAGCAACCCAGACAGTAGAAGCTGCTCATACAAGAATGGCTAAAGAGAAGTAACCTCAAACTCAGACATATGAGTTAGCGTCTGGGCTACAAATGGTGATTCAATAATATATGGGAGCGAGCCAGTTGCACCAACTTCTGGAGTAGTAGATGGTGGGGTGATGAGCCCTCGCTATCTCTTGAGTTTTGCGAAAAATAGAAGATACTACAGCGGATTAAGGTAAGGAGCGGATTTGAGCTTCCACGCGCACAAAAATCCGTTCCCAACCCAAATCCGTTGTAGTACCTTCTACCGAGCAGGCAACGCATCAGGCGAAGCATCCCGCTCTTCCATTGTCAGCGGCCCTTGCTTACCAATTTCATCCCATAACTTACCCTGATCCTCATCACTCATTGCCCAATACTCATCCCATGTGATCCCCTCGAAGATCAGATCATCACCAGTCGCAGGCTCACCACCAATAGCGGCTAACAATTCAGCTTGTAATTGAAGAAGCTCCTCAGACAATGGCTCTTCGGTTTGATTTAAGCTGGTATGCATGTAATATTCCTCCTTGCCAGTAATACAGGTTGCTAATCTGTGAGCAGGCAGACAACCTGTGTTACTGAATTACGACCGCAACTTCACCATCTCAGCATCCACCAAAGGCTCATCACTCACCAACACGGGAAACCGTTCTCCTTGATACATTATCTCCAACTCCGTCCCCACCGCAGCATATTGCGTAGGCAAATACCCATAGGCAATCAACGTCTGTGCGCTATATCCATAGTTCGCAGTGGTGACATGCCCAATACAATCGCTATGTCCATTTTCAGTGTGATAAATCGGCTCATACCCCAACGCCCGCGCATTTGGTGCAGTTGATGTCAGGCAGCAGAGCTTTTTCTTCAGCCCCTGCTCCTTCATCTGCCGTCGAATTGCCACACATGCATCACGCCCAATAAAGTCGCCCTTTTTGATGCGCACGGTCCAGTTCAAACCAGACTCATAGGCGTTGTACTCGGTATAGACATCGCCACCCCAGAGCCGATAGCCTTTTTCAATGCGTAGCGAATCAAATGCACCCATGCCCGTTGCCACCATGTCAAATTCACGGCCAGCCGCCCAGAGTGTATCCCACACCGAGAGGGCGGCATCCGTTGGAATGTGCAACTCCCAACCTAGCTCACCCGCATAGGAGAGGCGTAGTGCCAGCACACGTGTCATGCCGACATCGATCCATTGGCAGGCAAAGTAGGGGAAGGCGTCGTTGCTGACATCGGCGGTGGTGGTCTTGCTCAGGACTTTTCGAGCATTGGGTCCCCATAAACCCACTGCCGTGTAGCTGTTGGAAATATCGCTGACATAGACGTTGCTATCTTTGGGGATGTGCTGATTGACCCAAGCCAAATCTTGTGGCAATGTGCCTTCACCGACAAACATCCAATAGCAATCATCGGCAACCCGTGCCACCGCCAGATCACGCTTGACACCGCCCGCTGGGGTCAACCAGGTTGTGTAGATGACCTGCCCCACAGGTTTGTCCATTTGGTTGCTACAGAGGTAATTGACAAATTTGACCGCCCCTGCACCACGAATTTCGATGATCGATAAGCCTGTCAAGTCAAAGAGGGCAACGTTTTCACGCGTCTCTAAATGCTCTGCGCCTTGGATGCGTGACCATTCCAGCGCATACCAGCCGTCTCGTTCAGGAATCTGGTCGTTGTATTTTTCCAGCAGACGTGTATTGCTCTCAAACCAATTGGGCAGTTCCAGCCCTGCGAAGGCCGTGAAGGTTGCCCCCAGTGCTTCATGGCGCGCATGGAAGGGTGAGAGACGAATGTTGCGTGGTTCGGAGATAGACTGACGTGGGTGAACCAAGTCGTAGACCTCGCGATAGTTTTTGGTGCAGACGACGTCAATATAGCGTTGTGTCGTCTGGAAATCGGCAAAGCGGTCGATGGTGCATTGACGCATATCCCATTCGGTGTCACCATTGGTCATCCACTCAGCGACGGATTTGCCCACACCGCCTGCATGGGTAATCCATGATGCCACTGCTGACCACACGCCTTTGATTTGAGTCTCGCCAATGATGGGGTAGCCATCGACCGAAAAGGCAAACATGCCGTTAAAACTGTGTGTTAATTCCTTGCCTTTGAGCGCAGGTATCAAATTGGTGGCCTGTCGCCAAGGTCCGGCGAAGTCTTCTGGTGTAAAGGGATGCATGGCTGTCTTGCCAACATTGCGTGGATGGACCATGTGCGGTGCATGGTCATAACTACCCACACCCCATTTGTCCCAGTGTTGACGATAGTACATGGCCGAGTCCAGTTCACGCATGGTCGGGATGGTGATTTCGTCGTCTTTGTTGTTGACATCAAAGTCTGCCAACTCATCCAGTGGCGTTGTGATTGTGTACTGGTGCTCAAAGGCCATCAGTGGCAGCGAAACGCCAATTTTTTCACTGATGGCGGGTGCCCAGATGTTGGCGCAGAGCAGCACCGTCTCGCACTCAATGCGCGGCATCTCTGGATTATCGGTCAACACGGCGGTGACATGGCCGTTGATAACTTCAATATCAGTGACAGTGGTATGCCCCACAAAACTCGCTCTACCCATTTCCCCATCCATTTCCCCGGCCATTGCCGCTGTATCCCGCGCCAGTGCCGCTGAAACAAGCGCACCAGAGATGATGGCACTTTTGGGGATAAAGACACCGCCGACACACTGATTTGGGTCCACCAAGGGCACTTTATCTGTCACCTCTTGCGCTGAGAGCAAATATGCCTCAACACCATAGGACATCGCCTCCCCATGCAGTCGTACCATGTCTTCCCAGCGTTCCTGCGTAATGGCGAGTTCGATGCCGCCGACCGGGTTGTACATATTGCGATACGCAACATAGGGCGCAAGACTTCCATACAAATCGGATGAATAGACCGCCATGTTCGTCAATGTTTTGGAGTGACTGAGGGCGACTACACCCCCTGGTGCATGAGAGGTAGAGCCGTCATTTTCAAATGAATCACCCTTATCCAGGACAAGGATGTCTGTCCAGCCCAGCTTGGCAAGATGATAGGCGGCACTGCACCCGACAATGCCAGAGCCGATGATGATGAGTTGTGCGCTGTTGGTCATGTATACCTCATATTTGCTAGATATCTTCCAGATATTTTCCTGAATGAATCGTCATCTAAATCAACACATCCATTTTACAACCGGATATTACATAGGTCATAATTGGCACATCGGTCTACGTATACTTTGATTCAATAGGAGAAAATCCATATGCAAAACCAACCATTAACAGTCACACTCAGTGTCGGCCAAAGCAAAATTGGGGCCGGAGCCATTGACACACAGGGCAACATTGTCTGCCTACTCGATGAAATTGCCACGCCACCAGATTGGCCCAGCCGTTATGCAGCCAGCGCACAGCAAATCCTTGCTGTGATCCGTGAAGTGGGCATCGATCATGTCATCCGCGCAGGCGTCTCGTTCCCCGAAATGATGCCACCACCAAGTCGGCTGATTGCCAACCCGGAAACGTTACCCAACACACACAACCCCTATCACGAGGGCATTGAAACGTTGGTCCATGAAGCATTGAGTCAACCCCTATCAGTCGAATTATTACACGATGCAGCGGCAGCAGTGCTGGGCGAGGTCAGTGTGAAGGGATCGCTGCCCAACTGTCAAGACTGTGTGTCTATCGTCTGGGGAACGGGTGTTGCCAGCGGCGTAGTCAGCGATGGGCAGCTTTATTGGAACGACGCTGAGATTGCCTTGATGACGGGTGAAATTGGGTTACAGGTGATGCGCCAAGCCGATGGTTCGTTTGTCTATCGACCCGCAGCAGATGTTCCCGCACTGAATGATGGTGAGTACCGACTCGACCGTTGGCTGCGTGGTCCGGCATTGGCCGAGCGGTTTGTGGGACAGGTGCGTGAGGATGAACGGGGTTCCGCGCTGCTGGCAAAAGCTGCGAAAACGATTGACGACTTGGATTTGATTGATGTGAACCGTGCGGCGCGACAGGGGGATGCCTTTGCAGTTGAACTGATTGCATCTGCGGGCAACGAGATGGGACGTGCGCTCGCTCGCTTTGTCTACTACTGGCTTGTCGAACGCAAGATGACTTTTGCGCGCACAATCGTGATTGGGTCGGGTGTGGCGAAATTGGGGGATGGCGTGACGCAAGCAGGGTCGCCTGTCCTGATTACGGCAATTCGCCAAGCATTGGGCGATGCACTGTATGGATTGGGTGTGGATGACTATGATGTGAGCAAGGTGTGTTTGTCTACGATTGGCTACGAGCGCGAGTTTTATGCATTCTTATGAGACGGTGGCTGCGTTCGAGCCATCAGTCTATTTTTGAGTGCCTTTAAAATTCGTAAAATATCAAAAATATCATCTGTTAATGCAGAATAATCTTGGCTGATTGCATAGCTTTTGCCTTCTAAAACAAGAAAATGCCAATAATGCCCCACAACATAACAGCCATAGAGTGGAGTCTCGTCCTTATTCAGTACTTGACCGACCAACATCGCTGCCAATGTTTGGCCTGCGGGGTCGCCATTGGGGTCCAATGTGCGTTTATACTCACTAAAGGCAAACATGGGAATCTCAGGCTCCCAATATCCTGTAGCAATGAGGCCGTCAGGATTGCCACTGAGTTCAATCTCTCCGTCTAGGGCAGGCACTGTGGTACCAATTTTACGTCCCGCAAAAAGATTAAACCGATATGGCTCGATAAAATTGGCAACCTTCAAGACGGGTCCAATAAAATTCATAGATAGCTCTTGCTCGCTCCATGCATCATGCCCCAGAATCAGCCCCTCTTGAAAGACATTCAAAACGATTTTTTCTTTTTCCGTCAGCGTAACTTGGGTATTGAGCCAACCATCCAACAATGTACTCGACCACGTTCGACGCAGACCAAACCACTTCTCCAAATCAAGGCGGGTACATTGACCAAATGTATATGTATTCTCTGTCATTTCACCCTTCCTTTTGTCTATGAATTTGTATGGTTCACCCGCATCACCGCAGGCTGCGCATCTGGCAGTTGATGCGCCAACAATGCCTGTTTACGCATAATGTTCACCAACTCCGCCACTTTGGGGTGGTCAGCACGACCTTGGAGATGACGATAAATCGTGTGAACATTGGTCATCATGCGTTCGGGTGAATTCCAGTCGGCAAAAGGTTGCTTGGCATACTCAACATCCAGCACAATGTCGTGCGCCGCATCTCGGGCTGAGAGTTTGGCCTCAAATCGCGCCTTAACTTCACGCTGCACATAGGTCCAATAGGACTTAACGATCTTGACACCATCTTTATCGGTGATGGGTCCATGCCCTGGCACAATCACATCGACATCCATCTCCAAAATACGATCCAGAGCGACAATCCAGTTCTCGACGGGTCCCGCCCACATCACAGGTGTTGAGGTAATAAACAGCACATCGGCACTAAACAGTACCTTGGCATCGGGTACATAGACCATCAAGTCACCTTGGGTATGCGCTGGACCAACTTCGATGAGTTGCACAGTTCGTCCGCCAATCTCGAGTTCCAGTTCACCCGAAAAGGTACGTGTTGGTGGTGTATGCACAACTTCGGCAAAGTCATAAGGCTTGACCATGTGTTGGAACCAATGCCCCACTTTGTCGCCACCAAAAAGCCGCACAGCACTCATCAACTTGCCCACCTTTTCCAACATGAGCAGTGACTTGGGCTGAACATTGAGCATCTCATCATTGCTGGCCTGCGACGTGATAATCTCAGCATCAGCCACCAGTTGATTGCCCCAGAAATGATCACCATCTGCATGGGTGTTGACCACTGTGCGAATCGGTGTCGAATCTGTCACCGTCTTCATGCCATCCAACATGGATTGCGTATACTTAACATCCCACAGCGTATCCACCAACAACGACTCGTCCTCACCGACAATCAGACCTGCGTTGGATTCACCCCACGAACCATTGGGCGTCATCCACGCATAGAGATTATTGCCAAGATCATACAGTCCCTCTGCATAGTGAGGTGTTTCCAGAAAACGTGTCTGTCCTGCCCCTGTGGGTGCGATACATTGCCATTGGTCCATCTCATCCCCTCCTTAGGTGTCCGTCTTTAATTCCGTGCTACAAGTGATTATGTCTATGGTTAGAAATATATCACAACGACAGCATCAGATCAAGTAGTATCTTGCCCATATTATATCGGATCATGAATTGACCCAGGAACAAAATTTTGCCTATTGACATTCGACCAAATTCGGTCTAAAATCATCCTACTATTCGTTGTTCAGACAGACCCGCTCCTATAAATTCAGGTATCAAGCATTGTCAAAACCCATCATGCACCCATTAGGATGCGGTTGGACACGGTTAGCACAACACACAATCTATCATCCCAAAATCAAGAGCAGCAGGTTGAAAGGAGCACTGTATGCAATTAATTGTTCAGGGTCGAAATTTGGATGTCAATGATTGGACTCGCGACTACGTTGAAAAAAAACTTGGCAAGCTTGAACGCTTTCTTTCAGACATCGGTGAGGTACGTGCGGAGTTAAGCCAGCACAATACACGTGCTGAGGAAGACCGTTATAGGGCGCAGATTACGCTCTGGTCCGATGGTCAGCTTATCCGTGCAGAGGAGGCAACCAGTGATGTTTTTGCCTCTGTCGATGCCTCGATTGACAAGATTCTGAGGCAAGTAAAGCGATTTAAAGGACGCAAAGGGAAGGCCAAGCGACGGGAGGCTGCTCAGATTACCGAAGAGGCGAACCTCGCTGCCATTGCACAGGTAGTCGAGGAAATTGAGACGGCAGAGGAAAGCACGGGGCAAATTGTGCGCCGTAAATCCTTTGATGTGATGCCAATGGATGAGGAAGAGGCGATTGAGCAGATGGAGTTGTTGGGGCACAACTTCTATATCTTCTATAATTCGGACCTCAACGCTGTTAATGTGTTGTATCGACGCAATGATGATAACTATGGGCTGTTGCAGCCATCGTTCATGTAAGTTATATTAATGTAAAATAATTGGAGGTCGTATTGAACTGTTTCAATACGACCTCTTCTTTTTATTGAATAGGAAAGTGCAAATCAGTATCACAGATTGATTATCTGTGACGCAGGTAGCCAACCTGCGATACTTTCTTTGGGTACGTAATCAAATAGAAGGATCACAGCAAATGTCACAAACCAACATCAGCCTACAGGACGCCCACATCGAAACCCGTGAAGCATGGAATGCCAATGCTGCCCATTGGGACAATCATATGGGCGATATGGGCAACGATTTTGTCAACGAGCTAATCTGGCCTGCGCTCACACGATTGCTCAACATCCAGGCGGGACAACGCATTTTGGATATTGGCTGTGGGAATGGGTTGTATGCACGCCGCTTGGCCGAGATGGGGGCCAAGGTGACAGCGTTTGATTTTGCAGCGGAGATGGTTGCGCTGGCACGTAAACGCGCGGCAGATTTGAGCGACAGCATCGACTATCATGTGCTGGATGCCACCGATGAAATGGCTTTACTCGCGTTGGATGAAGGGCAGTTTGATTCAGCGATGTGCAATATGGCGATCATGGACATCTCGGATATTGATCCGTTGATGCGTGCCATGTCCAAGTTGCTTGTACCAGGTGGCCATTTTGTCTTTGCGGTCTGTCATCCTTGCTTCAATCAAACAGGAGCCATGCCCATGTCGGAGATGGAGGACACAGGATATGAGGTTAAGGTGACCTACGGTGTCAAGGTAACCCGGTATATGACACCAACACCGGGACGCGGTACGGCGATAGCGGGGCAGCCCAAACCACAGTTCTACTTTGACCGACCGCTGCATCAATTGTTAGGGGCAGCGTTTGCCGCTGGTTTTGTTGTTGATGGACTAGAAGAGCGCGCCTTCCCACCAGAGAATGAGCCAAATCGCAATCCGTTGGGATGGAGTGGGCGGTTTAGCGAGATTCCGGCAGCGTTGGTTGTGAGAGTGAAGAGTGCACAGTGAACAGTGAACAGTGAACAGTGATTAGTTGGAAGTTCACCTTGTCACCCCTTCACCTTGTCACCCCTTCACCTTGTCACCCTGATTGTCGGTCAAGATGCGTCTCTCGCTGATTGGTGGTAAAAACGCCTCTAGTTGCTTGCCTGTGATGAGTTTGGTGGCGTGTTTGGTGAAGAAGCGAGCGAATGGATATTGGGTATCCAATTGGGTTGAGCGCGCGAGGATGTCTGCTTTGGAGAGGGCGGGGCCGTCATGACCGAGTAGCACATTAACTTGGTCGTCGTGATAGAAATAGACATGCTCAAAAGCGTCATAAAAGGTTGTCAGCTTTTCCCAATATCGTTCTTCTCTGGTGATTAAATTGAGGGCAACGACACCGCCTACGATTAGATTCTGTTTGCACAGTTGGTAAAATTCTTGGGTCGCAAAGTGATAGGGGCCATAATCAACATGACCAAATACATCCAGCAGAATAATATCATAGCGGCTCTCGGCAGTGCGTCTCTCCAAAAATGTGCGTCCATCTTCAATGTGCAATTGCATCTTATCGTCAAATTGGAGACCAAAAAACTTTTCGGCAATCGGATAAATATCAGGCGTTGTATCTGTGCAGTCGATGGTGATATCTGGATGCATGTGTTGTAGCACAAGGGGCATTCGTCCTCCACCACAGCCCGCCATGTAGACAGCCGATGGCAACGTTTGCCAAATCAACGACAACAACATCACTTGTGTATAGACACTCAGCAGATTGAGTGGGTCGAGTAAATCAATACGAGACATAATTTCTTGTTGGGTGATGGTCATTTCGGAATAGGTCAAAAAAATCTGGCTGTCGAGTTTATAGATGTAGATATCGTGTTCACCAATATCATATTGCACCAATAGCCCTTCGGGGACATCAATAAGCCACGCCAACCGCGCTAAAATCGTCTCTAAATTATACATTTGCCAACTGCTCGCCATCGCCATATCTCCCCTCAAACTCTTCTGTCACTCTGCTTTCTCTGCACTCTCTGCGGTCAAACCATGACTATCCAGGTTGACGTACATGCAGGATAAACGAATAGGTGAACGATCCGTTTAAAATAATACAACTGATTGCCACAAATGGCACAAAAAACAGAGATGGGGTTACATAGGGAACGAGCATTGCAATCATAACCAGTACCGCAATAAAACGCATGATAAATATACGTGGCTCTTTCTTATGGTTTTGACGCAACACCACAAGCACAACGACATAGACGTAGCGCAGTAACCCAAACGTCAGCACCCAAATCGGCAGCAATCCTTGCATGTACAACAACATGCTATAAAGGCTGACAAAGTATGCGTCGCTTTCCATATCAAAATAGCCTCCAAAGACGGAGGTAGTAGCGTATCTTGTTGCAAAATAACCATCCACATAATCAAGACAGATGTTAAGCAAACCCGCCCCCGCAATTACGTACATCCAGTTATGCTGTGCCAGTTGTGTTGGGTCAATCGGCGCAATCAGCCCTATCGTACAGATGAGAAGAAACCGGAATAATGTTACCCAATTGGCAGGGACCCGCCAGAATTGAACGGGTTGTAATGTCACTGAGTCTGATGGTACAATTTCCCAGAAGGAGATGATCAACAATGCAAATGACCCCAGCATGACAAGCGTTAGTGGGATTGGTGAGTTCAACCATAGGCAGAGCGCGTAGGCGACGAGCATGACAAATGCATGAAACATTGACCATCGCTGCACTTCAAGACGAGCATGTTGATGGTATTCATGCTTGTCAGTCGGTTTGTCTTTGAAAAATATCATATAAGTTTCATTAATTTACTTTCAAGTGATTCAAATACTGTATGTACAGTGTTGTAATCTTTAAAAAGGAGCAGTTCAATGAACAACCTTCCATTTGACAAAGCGGGTCAATTTTGGAAAGGCAATATCCATACCCATTCAACCAATTCAGATGGGCGTGTATCGCCAGAAGAAGCCTGCCAACGATATCGCAATGCAGGCTATGACTTTATCTCGCTCACGGATCATTTTTTGGAGAATTATGGTTATCCGATGAGCGACACCCGCGCCATGCGTACTGATGATTTTACGACCATCATTGGGGCAGAACTGCACACGGGGCAGACCGAGATGGGCAGTGCATGGCATATTCTAGGTGTGGGGTTGCCGTTGGATTTTGCCCCACCCACGCCAGACGAAACAGGCTCGCAGTTGGCCGCTCGTGCGCTGGAAGCGGGTGCTTATGTTGCCATTGCCCATCCGCACTGGTATGTATTAACCCACGAGGATGCAATTAGTCTCGGACCGGATGTTCATGCGGTTGAAGTCTATAACGGCATCTCTGTCGATGGCAATGACCGTGCAGATAGCTGGCACTTTACCGATATTTTGCTGGGGCGTGGGCATCGCTACACAACTTGCGCCACAGATGACTGCCACTTTCGTCCTGACTATCACGACTTTGGGCGCGGCTGGGTTCAGGTCAAAAGCGAGACATTGACACCTGAGTCGATTTTGGGTGCGCTCAAAGCAGGGCATTACTATGCCAGTACCGGACCTGAACTCTATGACATTCAAGTCATATCGGGTGAGAAGGTGATCGTGCGCTGCTCGCCTGCTAATGGTATTTTTATGACGGGAACCGCCAGCAACGCCAGACGTGTGCTTGGTCAAGGCATTATCGAGGCAGAGTTGGAACTGACCAACTTTGATAGCCCCTATTGCCGCATTACCGTCCGTGATATGCAGGGCGAACGTGCATGGTCCAACCCGATTTGGCTCGACAAATGATTGAGGAAGTGGTGGAGTGTTGAAGCGTTGAAGCGTTGAAGCGTTGAAGCATTGGAGCGATGGAACAAGATACTAAGTGAATATAAACAATGAGCGAGGTGTAACGTTTGAATCAGATTGTACATAGGGTGCCAGGGCTTGTGTTGACCGATCACTTCTTTGATGTCCCGCTCAACCATATCCAAGTCCAGGGGCAGACGATACGCGTCTATGCGCGTGAAGTGGTTGCCCCTGACTATGAGCATGAAGCATTGCCTTGGCTTGTCTATTTCCAAGGAGGGCCGGGCTTTGGTGCGCCTCGGCCAATGGGGGGAGATGGCTGGCTGGGACGGGCGGTGCAAGAATTTCGTGTGCTGCTGTTGGACCAGCGCGGCACAGGGCGTAGTTCGCCCGTCAACTGGCAGACATTGGCAACGGTGGGCGCACCACATGAACAAGCGGCCTATCTCAAACACTTTCGCGCTGATGCGATTGTCCAAGACGCAGAGTGGATTCGTCGTCAATTGCTTGGTGAGGATGAACAGTGGAGTGTGCTGGGGCAAAGCTATGGCGGCTTTTGCATCACCCATTATCTTTCTGCTGCTCCCGAAGGTTTGCGGGAAGCCTTTATCACAGGCGGACTCCCCTCGCTGACTCGTTCGGCAGATGAGGTTTACCTTGCCACCTATCGGCGTGTAATGGAGAAAAATCAGCAATACTATCAACGCTATCCGCACGATGTGGAGATTGCCCATCGCATTGTACACACCCTGCGCAACCAAGAGATTGTGCTGCCATCAGGGGATTGCTTGACGCCTCAACGATTTCAACAATTGGGCTTGGCGTTTGGGGCTAGCGATGGCTTTGAAAAAATTCATTATCTGCTCGAAGAGGCATTTATCGACGGTGTTGGTGGACCGGAATTGAGCTATACCTTTTTACAGGGTGTGGACGCGCTGCAATCCTTTAACACCAATCCCATCTTTGCCATTCTGCACGAGTCCATCTACTGTCAACAAAGTGCCTCGCGTTGGGCGGCTCATCGTATTCGTGAAGAGTATCCAGCGTTTGCCATCACGCCCGATGCACCTGTCTATTTTACGGGTGAGATGATCTACCCTTGGATGTTTGATGACTATCGCGAGTTGCGCCCGCTCAAAGCGGTCGCTGAACAGTTGGCGTATGATACTGAGTGGCCGATGCTCTATGATCTCGCACAACTGGCACAAAATCATGTACCCGTCGCGGCAGCAGTCTACTATGATGACATGTATGTTGAACGCGCCTTTTCCGAGGAAACTGCACGGACTATTCCCAATGTGAAGGTGTGGATCACCAACGAGTATGAACACAATGGCCTGCGTGTCAATGGTGCGGAGATTCTTGACCGCCTAATTGACATGGCACGGGGGAGATAAAGTTTTTGTATCGCAGATTGGTTATCTGCGGCAACAGATAGGCAATCTGTTTTACTGTACCGCAGATTGGTTATCTGCGGCAACAGATAGGCAATCTGTTTTACTGTACCGCAGATTGGTTATCTGCGGCAACAGATAGGCAATCTGTTTTACTGTATCGCAGATTGATTATCTGCGAAAACAGATTGTCAATCTGTTTTACTGTATCAAGGAGAAATTATGGAACTATCAGACATCAAAAAAATTGGCGTTGTCGGCAGCGGCACGATGGGGCATGGCATTGCCATCAACTTTGCGCTTTGGGGCTATGACACCGTGATGAGCGACCTCAATGAGGAGATTCTGGCAAAGTCAATGGACGATATCAAATTTGGATTGGGTCTCTTTGTCGAGGCCGACATGATCACGCAACAGCAGGCGGATGATGCCATTGGCCGTATCAAGACGACGACTGATTTGGCCGAAGTCGCCGAGGGCAGCGATTTCATCACCGAAGCCATTGTAGATCGATCCAAGGATAAACGTGAGCTATTTAACAAACTGGATGCGCTCTGTCCACCGCAGACTATCTTCGCTAGTAACACCTCCAGCCTGGTTCTGAGCGACTTTGGCTCAGATGTCAAACGACAGGATAAGCTGGTCATCACGCACTATTTTGCACCGCCCCACATTGTACCCGGCGTCGAGGTGGGCAAGGGACCAGGGACATCGGTTGAAAGTTTTGAGCTGACCTATGAACTGATGAAAAAGGTTAAAAAAGTCCCCATTCGTCTGCAAAAGGAACTGCCCGGCTATCTTATCAACCGCATTCAGGGCGCAATGGGGCGCGAGGCCATGAAGCTATGGGCAGAGGGCATGGCAACGGCGGAGGATATTGAGTTGGGCATCATCTCAACCTTTGGTTTTCGGATGCCACATGAAGGCCCTATGATGCACTATGACTTGGCAGGTATCTGGAAATGGCCTGCGGATGTGCGCAATGCCAAGCCTAACCCCAATGAGAAAATTCGCGAGCGCATGGCCGAGGGTACGCCTTGGTTTGTGGACCCTGAGAAGTTTGATGAAGCAGTCGAGGCGCGGGACCGCGAGTATGTGCAACGGTTGAAGACATTGTATTGGGATAAACTATAAGCGATGGAGCGGTGGAGCGGTGGAGCGGTGGAGCACTTTTCCGCTTTCCCGCTTCAACACTCCATCGCTTTCCCGCTTTCATTGACTTGTGTAATGAGAAAATTTAAGGTAAAATTCAGGCCATTATTGTTGTAATTCTGCATAATATCTTGGCGTATTGCACTCTAAGATACTATCTGTCCTATTATTGATCATTTACTCATAAATAATGTTGCCAACAATGCGATTTTACCATTTCTTGATGCAAATTGATACAAAACGATTTCGAGCGGTCGTCTATCCTGTACTTACATTACTCCTTTTAATGCCTCTATTTCAGGGCGCATCTCTGTTCGCTGCACCAAGCACAGCCAATCAACCCAAAAGCAGCCACATCGTATACCAGCAAAATAACAGTGAGCCACGTCTTTTTGGTACAGAGTTGCGTGGCGAGTTGGTGGGGCAAGCAGTGGATGGGGCACAGACCTATATCCACTATTTGACATTGATTCCGCTAGTGGCCGATCAAGATGTGGAGGTTGTGCTTGCCTATGAACCACGCGACAATCGTCAATTGTTGGGGCTGATCAATTTTCATGTTTTAACCGAAGATGGTCTGCGGCGTTATCGTGCAGGCGAATCGCTGGTATCGACTAAGTTAACAAGTGGTACGCCCGATCAGTATGATGCCATTGGCAACAAAGTGCGTGCCGATTTACTGGCGGCGGGGCTGGAACCATACACCATTGTCGTTGATAACCGCTCGCCCTTTAATGCGACCTATACATTATCGGTCAAAGGGGCGGTGCTGGCCGATAGTTTGGGACAGACATCGGCTGTCCAAAGTTTCCCCGTTGAATTGGTGCCACAACGTGAGCCAACGCCTGTTCCACAGGTGGTACTCAAAACACAGACCAACGATGTCACAGGCGTCCTGAATCCCAGTAATCCATCCGATTACTGGACCATTGCCCCGGATTTTCGGAACAGCCAGATTGAACTCACCTTTGAATTTCACCCCATGAATGAAGAGGCTTTCCGGAACAAGATTAACTTTTTGGTCCTAGATGAAGATGGTCTACGGCGTCACAATGCGGGGCAATCACCAGAATCCGTGAGTTTTACCAACGGTCTGCCCATTCCCTATAACCCATTTGACAATCAACTCAGCGCACGGTTTACGGCCCCCTCTGCACAGCAAAATTACACTGTGATTGTCTATAATGACACCGCGTTGACCGCAAATTACACGCTTTCAGTGAGTGGTGGGCGTTTTTTGGTCTATGAAAAATTGTCGGCTATCGCAGATGAGTCTGTCAATGTTGCAGCGGATGGCTCACAAGAAACTGCGCCACGTGCCACTGCTCTGGCAGCAACAGCAACGGCACTTGCGCTTACACCAACGAATATCGTAACGGACGCCATAGCTACCTCGCCCCCAGCAACCCTACTACCTACTGCGCTACCACCTACTGCGCTACCACCTACCTCGCTACCATCTACTGCAATCGCACCTACCTCGCCACCACCTACTGCAATCCCACCTACTGCAATCCCAACACCGCTACCAACCGCCCTGCCGACACCATTACCCGTCGCAGCACAAGATTCAGCCAATATTGTCGCCACGCCAACAGCTATACCCACCGCCAACCCTACAATTCCGCCTACTGCAATTCCCGCTGCAACCCCTGTCGCCACAGTTAATACTGCACGGACCGGATTGATTCTGGCGCAAATCGCCCAACCTGTTGGTGATGAGACACCTGCGCCAAACGGTCGTGGTCCATTCCCCGTGCCTGTTACACCAACGCCATTGCCTGTAGAATCAGATATTGAAGAGGCCCAGGCCAATGCCCCCATCATCATTCTCTTGCCTACACCAACTTCGCGTCTGCGTCGAGCCGCGGCAACACCGACACAGACGGCCACGGCGACACCTGAACCCACGCTACCAACACCCACACCAACTGTGACACCCAATCCTACTGAGGATGGAACCCCCAAAGCGTTGCAGGCCATCCAGCAAGGGCCATCGGGTAGTCAATCGCTCTATCCAACGCCGACACCGCGCTTTGGCCTCACACGACGAATGCGTGTTGAACAAGGCGGATATTCGTTCCGTGCCATCTCAAACTATGAATTCACCAGTGTGCGAACACAGATAACGCTCAATCCGCTCAATCCTGGTGATCCAGCCTCAGCGTTCCCGACGTTTATTCTGGTTGGTGAAGCCATCAACCAAGATGAGGTGACACAGGATGATACACCGCAATCGCTTGACGAAACCAAGGCCGATATCTTGTTGAATCTCAAGGGGCGCGGCATGATTGTACGCGCACAATTGCCGATAGCCATCGACGGTGTGTCTGGGTTTAGTATTCAGTCGGTTGGGCGCGATGCGGTTGGACGGGCCATTGTCAGCCGTCAAATCTATCTGCAAAACGACGGGCAACGTTTCTCCATGTCGGTTGAAGCCCCACTGGCGCGTTGGGAAGCCCGTGATTCTGCGCTGTTTGAAACCATTCTTTCATCAATTCAACTGTTTGAGCCGATAGCCGAAGGCAACTGATAAATACTACGACAAAACACCTACGCAAAAATGCGTAGACGTACAGCTTAATTTGGAACTTTGCACACATTACTGTAAAATCTATGTCAGAGACGGATTCTTTTGTCTATGACATTTATATTGCGGTATCACAATGCAAATTTCACTAAAAAAGCTGTTCATACTCGTTTTTATCGCAACAAGCATTGCTGTTTGCGTACAATGGTCGCCGCTCTCCGCAGCCCTGATGCAGGCGGAACCCATCTACAGCACTGTTCTGCGTAGCGAATTGCCAGCCAAAACGCAATCAACAATACATATGCACTACTTGCCCTTAATCCCACTGGCAAGGGATATGGACGTCACCATCGTGTTGGCCTATGAACCGCGCGAGAATGCCAACCTACTGGAGAAAATCAACTTCCATGTCCTCACCGCAGATGGAATGCGCCGTTATCGTTCAGGCATCCCCATTGAATCGGCCGAGTTAACGCGTGGCACGGTCGATCAATATGATGTGGTTGGCAACTCGACCAGAGCCGATTTTTTTGCATCAGGGTTAGACGCCTATACCGTGATTGTCGATAACCGTGCGGAGATGCTTGCCAACTACACACTCTCCGTCAAAGGGGCCATTCTTGCAGATTATATGCAACAGACCATTTCCGTTGTCAACTTTCCTGCGGAACATGTCCCCCAACGGATACCGACACCGACACCGCAGATGGTGATCAAAGAACGCACAAATCTGGTGACAGGTGTACTTGATACGAACGATTCTGTCAACTACTGGACAGTCGAACCTGACTTTAGTGGCAGCGAGGTTGAAATTCATATCGAGTATCATCCCATGCATGAACAGGCATTTCGCAACAATTTGAACTTTTTTGTGCTGGATGAGGATGGTTTACGCCGTCATAGTCATGGGACGCCACCACAGTTTGCCAGTTTTACCAAGGGATTGCTAATTCCATTTCATGCATTTGATAACGAACTGAGTGCCAAATTTATCGCCCCTTCGGTGGAAAAACACTATACAGTCGTGGTTGACAATGACACGCCACTGACGGCAAACTACGAACTCTCTATTATGGGCGGACAGTTTTTAATCTATGAGCAAGTGGGAAATAATCTCTCTCAATCAGCATCACAGTCAACATCACAATCGACAGTTGCGCCAACTGCGCCATCGACAGCAACGCCAACAAATCAAATAACAGCTACACCTCAAGCTACTGCAACATCCACGCCCTCGCTGACACCCACCGTGACACCTACCCCCTTCATTGAGCCATCACCGACGGCAACACCTTCACCTACGGTAGCACCAGAAACCTCACTGGCCGATGCTGCGAATGATGATGATTCTAATGATAATTTTGATAAGGTTGACGGGCAATCCACGACAATCCGAACGGGGCGGACGCTTGTTGAAATTTCAGCCCCACTCAAAAGAAGTGCGTTATCAACGTCAGCACCGCGTGTCACAAGACAATCGACCCCTATAACAACGCTGACACCCACGCTCACCCCCACGCTCACAACTACGCCTAACCCATCAATGACACCCACACCTGAGCCAACTGTCATGATTCGTTTCCCAACGCCCACACCAACTGCCTTCGTTCCCAAAGCATTACAGGCACTTCAACTGACGCCCGTCAACAGCAAACAGATTGACCCAACGCCAATGCCCAGCGTGCATCTGCAACAGCGGGTGAACGTTGACCAAGGGGGCTACTCCTTTAGAACGCTATCCAACTATCAAGTTGTCCGCTCTGGTACACAGGTCGCATTGCAACCTGTGCAAGATCACAATGCGACATTCGCCTTGCCCACCTTTACCTTCTTTGGGCAAACCAACAATCAAACGCAATCCTTGGATGAAATCAAAGCGACGCTACTGCAAAGCCTAAAGCAGCGTCATATGATTGTCCGAACACAATTCGCACTGGACATTGATGGGGTTGCCGGATTTAACATTCAGTCTGTGGGGCGTGATAGTGCAGGTCACTCGACGGTTGTGCGGATTGTCTATGTGCAAAACGACACCCAAGCTTTTTCGATGTCCATTCAGGCACCATTGGCACAATGGGAAGCGCGCGATTTGGCACTGTTTGAGGCTGTTCTGGGTTCGGTTCAGCTATTTACGCCAGTTACACAGTAGCGCTGACAAATGACAGATTGGTATGACAATAGATAGAGTTTCTTTGGTATTCATCGGCCTCTGGTTGTTGAGCATGATCTTGGTCCCCATCTTTCGTTGGACATGGGGCGACACCACACTCCCCTTGATTGTCAATATCAGTGTTGTGCTACATGCCAGCGCAACCATCGCCGCTTTGCTCCCGCTCTGGGGTTGGCGACGCTGTTTGGCCCTAGTTGCACTGATTTTGCCGCTAACATGGGGTATCGAACGCATTGGCAGCAGCACAGGCTTTCCCTTTGGCGTGTATCACTACACAGACCTTTTGCAACCACAACTGCTACATGTGCCAGTCGTCATTCCCCTTGCTTGGTTGATGATGTTACCGCCTTCTTGGGTGATTGCGCACAGCATTATTGGCAACCAACAGCCGCTACGATTTGCCGCATTGAGCGCAACGGCATTCACCGCATGGGACCTCTTTCTTGATCCACAGATGGTCAACTGGCACTTTTGGGTATGGGAAACGCCAAACAGTGTACTTGGCAGCTATTTTGGCATCCCTTGGACAAACTATCTTGGCTGGTGGGGTTGCTCATTTCTGCTCACATGGCTTGTGGTCATGCTGATCAAACCACCATTTACCATGCATTCTTCAAACAAGCCATCATCGCAGTTATTTTTCATCTACACCATTACCTGCCTATTCGAGATTGGCGGGCTGATGTTCTTTTGGCAGTTGCCGGGGCCAGCCATCTGCGGTGGTATCGTTATGGGTGGGCTATGTCTATGGGCGTGGCGTAGACAATTTTCTGCATGACACAGATGATATTACACGCTAGATTGAAAGATTTGTCTATCTGTGATAGAATTGGGCTTATATCCGTGTTTGTGATTGACTACGTTAAAAAATAGATGAAACTCGACGAGGAGAACTAGATGAGTACAGCAGTTATTACACCGGAAACAAATGCCGCAGCTATTGCTGAAATTTGGGATTTGCTACGTGAATCAGCAAGACAGAGTGCAAAATGGGCTGAAGAATCTCGGCTGCGAGCTGAAGAGGCTCGGCAGTGGAATGAAGAGGCCCGGCAGCAAAACGAAGAGACTAGAAAAAATATAGAAGCGATGCGTGAATCCATGCGAGTCTCTGGTGCGGAAACAGACCGACGCATAAAGGAACTCGCAGATAAAATCAATAAGCTAGAGGGTACCTTTGGGAATCGTTGGGGACGCTTGGTTGAAGTATTGGTTGAACCCGGCGCATTACAAATTTTTAAAGAGCGCGGGATTGATGTCCATCATAAAGCGCAAAATCTCGAAAGTCAACGTGATGGCGATGAAATGGAAATCGACCTGCTATTGGAAAACGGCACAGAGATCGTTGTCGTCGAGGTCAAGAGCAAAGTTAGCAACGATGATGTCAATGATTTTTTGGAGCGTTTATCCAGAGTTCATTTCTTTTTCCCAAAGTACAAAGACTATACGATTTATGGTGCAATTGCAGGGCTGGATATCAATCGCAATATTGCACGTAATGCCTATAAGCGGGGATTGTTTGTGCTTGCCGTGGGCAGTGACAATACCGTTCGTATCCAAAATGATGATAAATTTAGACCGCGCAATTTTAGCCAATATCAAGAGTTTGGCCCAAGGGATTAGGCGTTCGCTCCAATCAGTCTCGCCAATCTGTCCCTGTATCCACTGATATCCAGCATATGATACAAACCGTACTGTTCACCCACAAGCTGTCCTACACAGGAATAAATTTGTCTTGCAGATTAATCTGTCTTGATTTATGAAATACACACAAAATATCATCATTGCAGGCACTCCCCGCTCTGGCAAAACAATATTGGCAAAGCGGATTCACAAAGCAATGGGTTACTCGTTGATGCCCGCTGATGCCATTGTTTCGAGCTTTGGGCAGATATTCCCCAAACATGGCATATCGCACTATGAAGAGCATGGTAGCGTGTGTGCGACATTCGAGCCGTTTTTCTTGGCATGGATTGAACACCTCCGCTATGAAAATTTTGCCTTTGTGATCGATGTATATCATGTCACGCCTCAGAGCTTGGCGGCGTTGAAAGACCGTGATTGTGTCGTTTGTCTGGGCTATCCCACCATATCGCCAGAGTTGAAGTGTACCCAAATTAGACACTATGCCAATCCACAGGACTGGACAACGGATTTATCTGATTTGCAATTACGTCAGCTTGTAGAACGATATATCAATCAAAGCCAACAGTTAGAGCAGTCCTGTAAAGAACTGGGCATTCCCTTTGCGGACACAGGCACAGATTTTCAACAATCCATACAGGCAACCTTTGAGAGGGTACAGCAGCGATGTCAAAAAAAGTGATGTCAAAAAAAGTGACCTCAATTTCCGTCCAAAAACGCAACAAAGATCGTGTCAATATCTTTCTCGATGGCGACTACGCCTTTGCCCTTAACATTACCACCATCGAACAGGCCAATCTCCAGCCCGGCCAGCAATTGACCGATGATGACATTCATCAACTGCAAACACTGGATGTTGGCGAGCGAGCTTACGAACGTGCTATCCGCTTTCTCAGCTACCGCCCCCGCAGCCAGCGCGAGGTCGAGCAAAACCTGCGAGAACATGATGTGCCACCCGCCGTGATTGACGCTACCATCCAACGCCTACTCGAACGACGCTATGTTGATGACGTTGCCTTTGCCCAATTTTGGATTGAAAACCGCGAACGCTTTCGCCCCCGCAGTGCTCGTGCCCTGCGCTATGAACTGCGCCAGAAAGGGATTGACAATGACGTGATTGAGGAAGTCCTCGCAGAAATCGACGAAGAGCTTTCGGCTTGGGCGGCGATTGAGCCAAAGTTGTCAAACTGGAGCCGCTATGATGAAGAAACGTTTATGAAAAAAGCGATGGGGTTTCTGGGGCGGCGTGGGTTTGGGTATTATATAGCGAATACGGCGGCGCGGCAGGCTTGGGAGATGTTGATGAGCGATGAGGAAGAGTGAGTGCAATGCTCTCGGATAAAGTTAATAAGGGTTTTGACGTTATTGAGACTTTTCTTTTTTGTCGTCATACTTCGTCGTGATCAACGAAAAGGCAAGCACCCGATGAAAAGGATAGCCCATCGCAATGCCGTGAATCATGTGATACATAAACCAGCCAAGACGGGTTTTGCGTTTGGGAATAAAGCCCACGAAAATCCACTCATCCGGTGTATTTTTCATGTGCATGATGATGTCTCGCGGTGGATTTATTCCTTTGCGGTCAAAGCCTTTGGCGACACTTTTCAAATAGGCTTCAATTTTTGCTGACAGGCTGAAATTTGGATAAATGCGTTTTGTTTTCTCTGTACTAGAACTCATGTTATTCACCTTTCAAAACACCTCAAAAATTTCAATTGACATGAGAAAGGAGGTATGATAATCTATGTATGAGGGGTTGATACTTTTACAAAAATATCAACCCCGTTGAAAAGTCTAAAGATTATTCAGACTCTTCAACTTGCTCATCGTGTTCACAAAGTGGAATGGACCACTCGTGACCACAATGATGACACTCTGCCCACCCAAGGTGAGCAGTGAAGTCTTCCCGTTTGCACACAGGACAGACTTCTGGTACACAATCACACATGATGTATCGTACCTCCTTTCATAAGCTCACCATGCGTCAACATGGTGGCATCTGGTATATTACCACACATCAGTTCTGTTGTCATACTGAATTGATAAAAAAGAATGGTGGTTGGATTTTGTTAATCCAACCACCATTCTTTTTATACTTCAACTTTTCAACCCTTTCACCTTTCAACTCTGCCAACTTTGAACAGCTACGTGACAGTTTCAAACAGGAATTGTCATGTTACAATGAAATCAAGACAAACGATTTCAAATAGTTCAAAAAGGTAGGAAAGTAAAATGGCAGTATCAAATTTCAAGGGCACAATCAAATTAACAGCAATCGCAATCATCATCATCCTGACACAGGTTTTTGGCGCAACAGCCGCCTTCGCCAGCAGCGACGCAACCAGCTTCGTCAGTGGCACAATCTGGGCAGATGAGAACGGCAACAATGTGCAGGAATTGAACGAAGTTGCACTGCCAAACGCTACAGTCTTCATGCAGAACTTGGAGACACGTGAAGTTTTCACAACAGTCAGCGATGCCAACGGCGCTTACATGATGAGCGAGGTTCCTTTCGGTCGCTACGCAGTGTGGGCTGAGACAGCAGACACAATCACTGACACACACGTCGTTGAGGTCAGTGAATTGGGTGGCGCAGCCGCTTTCGACTTCGGTGTCGAGACAGCATCAGCCGACTTGGAGATGAACGAATATCCAGCGCAGACATTCACTACATTCCTGCCACTGGTACAGAACTAACGGAAACAGCACTTCTCAGGAAAACTTTCCTACTAACTAAATCAATTGTCTACAAAGGACCTGCCTAACGGCGGGTTTTTTGTTTGTATATATCCAATATCAATTATCCCCATCATCTTCTATCATGGACAGAAGGACTGGAACATTGACCAACAGTTCGCCAACTTCTTTAAGTATGTACACCCAGAGCTACACAGATTTGTCCCAAAATTCGACTACATCATGGTTGATACATCAAAATACACTGAGAAGAAAATTGAGCAACTGATCTCATTGGGGTCTTTACAAACCGGACTTTTGCTCTTAAAATATATCCATGATAAGGGATTGGAAGACAAACTCATCAAGATATTAACCCCATTGATTGACGCCAAGTTGCCCCAAGATGAGCTGTGGCCTATGGTAGAAGCTGCCGCAAGATATCTTGCAGGTAAGCATAAAAATCGAGTATCTGAGGAAAAAATTCACCAAGCATTTCGTACTGTATTTGCAGGAGGGGAGGGAGAGATGGGGGAAGTACTATTTTTTGACCGATGGAGAGAGATAGGACGTCAAGAAGGAATTGAGTTGGGTCGTGAGCAAGGTCGTCAAGAAGAGCGAGTGGTGATTGAAAATGAACGACAGGGTAATCTCAAGAAGCACCGCAAATCCATTATTGGCATACTCAATCATTTATTACTCTTGAGTGAGGCCGATGAAGCCCAGATTACCACGCGTTTGGAGGAAGTGGATGATGAGAACGCAATGCATCGGTTGGTGAATGCCGCGCTCGAAACGTCCCGTGAAGGACTTGTCCACTTTATGGTGCAGTTAATTATGGAGACGGATACCCAACCATCATGAATGTAGTAGAAGAAACCAAAAACCTAACCTTTTCAATGGACTTGCCAGAGACGATGCTGGCCGTGACGCAGACGTTTGATGCGCCCCAAGTGGAAGATGTGCGAGCAGCAGCACAGAAGGCACTGGAGGAGAGCGGCATGTTGGCGCGGATCAACGCGGGTGATAGCGTGGCCGTTGGTTCGGGCAGTCGCGGTATTCACGCCATTGACCAGATCACCAAAGCCGTTGTGGATCGCTTGCTGGCACATGGCGCACAACCTTTTGTCACACCGCTGATGGGCAGTCATGGTGGGGCGACTGTCGAGGGGCAGGTGGGGATGCTGGCGGGGTTTGGCATCACCGAAGAGACAATGGGTGTGCCGATTCGTGCGACGATGGATGTGCAGGAGATTGGCCGTGTGTCCAATGGTCCTACACTCTGTCAGGATACGGTTTCAGCAGCGGCGGACCACACGATTTTGGTCAACCGTGTCAAACCGCACACCAGTTTTCGCAGCCACATTGAGAGTGGACTGGCAAAGATGGCCGTCATTGGCATGGGCAAACAGCATGGAGCAGCGACCATGCATGCCCCCGGTGTCACCGCACTCAAAGAACATCTGGCTCCAGCGGCGCGTGTCTATGAATCCAATACAAATCTGCTGGGTGGCATCGCCATTGTCGAGAATGCCTATGATATGACTGCTGAAATTGCTGGGCTAACGGCGGCGGAGATTGGTGCGGAGCGCGAGGCGGCATTGTTGGAACGTGCGAAATCACTGATGGCGAGCCTGCCCTTTCCGATGATTGAAGTACTGGTTGTCCGTCAGCTAGGCAAAAATATCAGTGGCACGGGCATGGATACCAATGTATTGGGGCGACTGCGTATTCCCCGTGAAGATGACGAAAAATTTGGGGGACCAGACATTTGCAGTGTGGCTTTTCTCGACTTGACCGAAGAGACACATGGCAACGCCAACGGGATGGGGCTTGCCAATGTCACCACTGCTCGTGTTGCGAGTCAAGTTGACTATCATGCCACCTACATGAATGCATTAACCTCTGGCATCATGGGCATGTTGAAAGCACACCTGCCGATAGTCATGCCCAATGATCAGCAGGCAATCCAGCTAGCACTGCGTGGTGCAGCGACACCATTGCACGATGCCCGCATTGTGATGATTCCCAACACCCTCCAGCTTGACAAGCTCTGGGTCAGTACCAACCTACGCACCGATATCGACGCTCATCCTCGGTTGACCTTTGACGATGAATGTCCTCTTGCCTTTGACGAACAGGGTATGATGACGAGTCCTTGGCAGATGGAACCGTAACACGGGTATCCTGCCCATTGCGCTCTTATCTGTACGAAACCCGATAAATCACACCCGTTGCATAATCACCAAACCACAAATTTCCCTGTGGCCCCACCATCATCGGCAGCGGACGGTCTACACCCAACACAAAATCATCTGGTTCCCCGCGATAGGTTGTGCCTGTGGATGTTTCCTCTGCGCTTAACGTCACCCGTTGGACTTTGTGTCCGGCAATTTCTGTGCCAAAGACCTGCCCAAAGAGGGAGACATAGAGTGTGCGGTACGTTTCCGGCCAATCAGGATTGTTGACATACGCCACACCGCTGGCACTGGCGTGGGCAGTCACAGGGTAGACAGGACCGCTGTAGGGTTCGCCATCTACCTGTCCATCCTCAACTAGACCAAATTGCTCTGGGAATCCATAATGATGTTGCCAGCGGATATGGTTGACCTCATCAGGTGCATCATTAAAGTCGGGACCATTTTCGCCTGCAAACAGTTGCCATGCCCAATCGCCATCCGGCTGTGATAAATCAACGGGAACCTGTCCCCATGTCAGCATGTAGGCATTGCGGTTGCCTCGGCTGACCACTTCGAGGTCATCTTGCCCTGCTGTACTATTGCGGGGAAAGCGTAGCACAGTCGAATTCAGCGGACCGCCATCTTCCAAATCTTCGGTCGAACCCAAGCCAAAGTAAATCCAGTGATGGCCTTCTTCACCCGTAAAGGGGTCCGGGTCGGGATTCCAGACAAGCCCGTTGTTTTGATGGCGTCCCCAAGGCAAATCGGTCAGCCGCACTTCATAGGTGTCAGCCACACCATTGGCGTCCGTGTCTTGCACACGATACAGCTTACCGCGTCCACCAATCCACACCGCATCGTCAATGGGATCATACAGTAGCCCGACAATCTCGGTAAAGCCTGTGGTATGCAAATGCCGCTGGTCATAATGCCCGTCATCATCGCTATCTTGATAGGACCATACACGTCCACGTTGCTGGCTCACCAACATGGAGCCGTCTGTCGCAAAAATAATCTGCGTCATTTCACGAACACCATCAACCATTGGCTCAATCACAAAATCGTCAGGAATTTGCAACGTTGCCGCCAGTTCTTTGGATTCGTCAGATACCATGACAGATTCCTGCCAAACAGACGCAAAGCGGAAGTCCTGAATCATCAACTCGCCATCCATATCGGCCCACTCAAAGGCAATCTGGACCTCCTCAATGGCGTTGTAGACCAAGCGGTTGCCTTCCTCGTCTACAAATTCTTGCAATGGAATATGCAAAGTTTGTAGCAGATTCTCTTGCCCCTCATTGAGGCCATAGGCATTCAAATTGAGATGAAGACGTTGCCCATCGGCTGTTACCAAATAGAGATTGGGCGAAAGCTGACCCTTGCGTCGTATTGCCAATGTCAACGTTTCATCACCTGTCAACAATGGACCGGACAGTGTTGAGTCCGCAAGGCTTTCACGCCAGTTGAGGCTCCAGCGAGCATAGGTGCTGGCGTTGGCGGTCACATCCAGCGTGATGCTTTGTGGTGTGGCTGTGCATTCGAGCGATGCTTCGGGCGGATGGTCACAGTGCCATGCAAATCCCTGTGCCAGATGGTCAGATGAGAGCAACGGGGCATCCACCAGCGATATCGCTGCCAAGACAGGCGTTGCTGTCGCTGGCTCCGGTGCGTCTGGCGTTGGCCGATCTCGACCACAAGCCGCCAATAACACCAGCACCAAGGGTAGGGTGAGTAGTGACAGCTTGACTATATTCGTTGAGCGTTTGTCCATTCTATCTGTTAAACCTGTTCCAGCGTCTTAGCAAAGCCTGACAACGAGCAAGGATGACTTCGCTAGCAGTGTTGATGGGCAAAATCGCATCTGCGCCAGACTCAATCACATGCAATACCTGCTCCATCTCTTGCCCTTCGATTAAAATTACTAATGGCGCAAAAGTGCTACTGCGAATATCTTGAAGCGTGTGGTTAATGCTTGATATTGGCTGCATCTGTGAATGAGTTGTCTCTGTATCGGCATATTCCAACATAAAGAAATCAAAGCAAATGACTTTTTCTACGGGGAAATTCTGGACATTCATGACCCAGATATCCATGCCTTGATCAGAAAATTTTTCGATCAATTGTTGAGATTTAATATGTGTTCGAGCATCATTTCGCAACCATGCAATTTTGGTTTGCGAATGCTCGTTACCCTGAGACGTATCCGCATCTTCTTGTTCTGTTTGACAGTGCATTGCAAAAATTTCCCAGTAAATTTTTCTAGTTGAATAGGAAAATATAAACCAGTATCACAGATTGGTTATCTATGACGCAGGTAGCCAACCTGCGATACTGGCCTTTGTCCTGTTTGTTTGGTTTGTGGAATGCATTATGCAAAAAAATGGGCATGATCGACACATCATGCCCATTCTATTCCATAAAATTTTGTGCTTTCTGTCAAGTATAGCGATGCAATATCGACAAATTCAAGCGCATTTTCTTACGATTTGCTGTCAAAATTGGAAGAATTAGATGTCAGCAAAATATTAAGCAAAAAGAAATTAG
>JBCCFC010000010.1:0-28256 GCA_039029935.1 Chloroflexota bacterium | reverse complement strand
ATAATGCCCATGTCTTTAGCATATACTTGGTTTGCATCTTGACTCCTTTATGGCATAATGGTTAAATTATCTGTACGCTTTGAGTCTATTTTCCCTCCTTTTCCACTATTTCGCAATTAGCACACTTTGGGATTCCACCCCTGCATAGGTTTCTTTCATGACTAGGTTTGGAATAATCAAGCGAATTTGTCCGGCATGATCAAGCCCATTGATGGTCAACGCACCCAAATAGCAAAGCAATGACGACAGCCGCCCCTGACGCATGTCATCCTGCAATAGTTCGTCGGCACCAAACTCTGTACCAATTTCATCAACAGCGACTTCTTGCCCTGTGTTGAGCGCTTTCACCAATACCTTGCGTCCACTACTATAGCTGGCAATATATTTGAGTTTGCCTCGATCTGCCCTTAAGTTGCGATCCAACATTCTTCTCGGATACTTGCCCGTGCGTTGTAGTTCACGCAGAAAGTAGAAGACCATCGTCGGGTTATAGAGCCGTGACTCGGTTGATGCCGGCCTATCGGGTGGTTCGATTTCAGTCGTAAACCATGAGCCATCGTAGTGAGTGCGCATCATGTCTAAAGCCTCAGCATGTTTGGCAACACGTTGCTCTGGAGAGATGCTGCGCTCATCTAGCACCCGAAACAGTATGTCAGCGACTTCATGCTCCCAAAAACCACAGAGATCGTTAAACCAGTCAAACCAGTAGATATCTTCAAAGACATTGGCGCCACTGGTGACATCGTTCATCACAATGGGCGTCACGCCAGTGATGAACACTCTATCCAATCCACGCCCAGACCCAAAACTTTTGATGTTTTTGAAAAATGTCTTGAACATGCCTTCACCCGTGACCAGACTTTCGTAGTCGCGGTGACTCCGTTGTTGGACACTCATCATGACTTCGTTGGCGAAGTTGTCATATTCTTCGATGAAAAGATAGAGTTTATATCCCACTGAACGTACTGTATCGAGCGCGGAATAAAAAGAGAGCAGCGCGTTCTTTTGGTTGATTTCGATTGGGGCTTGGAGCATATGCTGATAATCGACTTGGAAACTTTTGATCTCACTGTTGATACAATCATGCAGATCGGCCTCAATCTCCTCAACAGAGACATGCGACTTCACCCGTGAGAAATCCCAACGCATGACCATGTAGGAACTGTGCAACGGGGTCGGGTTTTGCCCGATTTTGAGATGCCCAAAGAGTTGCTCAAAGCGGTCAGCCTTGGCCACATCATAATAATCCATCATCGTAGACAACCAGAGGCTCTTGCCAAAGCGGCGCGGACGTAGAAAGAGCAGCTTTTTACCCCATTCTTCGATAAAACGAATTTTGTCTGTTCGATCTATATAGACATAGTTTCCTTCGATAATATCCGCAAATTTGCGAACACCGTATGGAAATTTTTGCATCACTTCACCTCTTTATTACTCATCGTTGCCCTGACACCCAAGACTCACTGTGCCATTATAGCACAGATTACCCCGTCGATAGATCGTAGACGCAAATCTCATTCTAACAGGCAGGCTTCATGTTTTTGCGATTTTATGACATATGTATACAATTAATTCTAAATGATTGAAAAACGATTTCCGAGATATTATCGCCTGATAAATTCCAACTATTCAACTTAGTCTCACAAAACTACACTCTTCGACCCTTCAATTTTTTTCGGCTCGATTGTGATTCCAAAATAAAAACAAAAATGCCCTATCCATAGGACATCCCTGATTACAAAATCTGAATTCTTCAATGGAGTAGGCTATCGATCCCAATATCCAGAACTCAGGAACAATAGAGTTGTTGCAAAATAAAGAGAACCACCGAATTCATTCGGTGTCTGTCATACAAAGTATGCTGAAGCAGACTAGATTGGTATCAACACTAACCTGATTTGTGAGGTTTTGCTTATCAGGCTAGGGTTGAAATCCTAGTTGCGTTATTTTGCAACAACTCTAATATAATTTAATGCGACAAACTACAACAACCAGCCAATGAAACCACCAAGCAGACCTGCTAAAGTACTGCTTAGGCCAATCAGTAAAATGTTAGCTGACAAGCTATCTAGTTGAAAATCAATATTCAAATGATAGTTAATCTTCGTTCTCATGCCTTCAACTTCGACAGCCAGTTCAGGCTCATCCATCTCATTTATAGCATAAACCAAAGCAGAGCCAAGAACTTTCTTAGATAATTCATTGACAGTTATTTGATTGGAGTTGAACTTCATCCCCGGATCCCCTTTCTTCTAAGGCGACCCTCCTACGTAAACAAATTATTGCCAGAAAAAAGGACCAATCGATATGAAATAATGCAAATACGAAAAATTTTGTAAAGCAACGCCTGCTATAAAGATGCAGGCGATTATTTAAAAATTCTAGCCCGCAGTTTGCACGACTGAACCTACCGGGGGATGATAAGTCCAATTTGAATAGGGGCGGTAAGCCCAGCCCCCATAGATTGTTTCATGTGCTTTTCTCTGATTGTTATGACGATTCTGAGAAGAGTCGCCATGAAAATAATTTTATTTAGTAGGTAAACAATCCTTTCATATTGATTTACCTTTCATCACCACACAAACCGGATAATACTCTCCCGCTCCTTCACAACAGGATCATCATCCGACCCTTCCACTTTAATCCGCTCCCTGAACAAAATTTCAGAGTTAGGATCATCATCAATGCGCATGGCTGTCAGCCCAAATCGGATACACTGTTGCAGGACATCCTTCATCGAGCGGTCATACCTTTCGGCCTGTGCGCGAATCTCCTCGTACACTTCCTCTGGCAGAGGCAACGTATATCGCTTCATCTTACTCATGCATTCCTCCGCTAACTGGATTTTTGAACAAACAAGTTGACGACACTCCTTTCGCTAGTTGTTTTTGTTTGTTGATGTTTAACTGATATTGTATCAGTGTTTATTTAGTGTTATTTTAGCACTAAATAAAGATAGAACAGTAGGTTCTGTTCCCAAGTTGCTTATTGGGGTTGGAGTTTGTTTTTGCATTACGAAACAAAACGTAACGCTGCCCATTGCAAAGTAGGGCGGTGTTGTGGCTATCACTACATCTTCTTTTGGCTCGTCAGAGGTGTCTGGCTTATCCTCTGGCGACTCAATGGATGCTGGAATGCGCGACAATACGGTTCGACTCAGAATTGCAAATCAGTAAACACAAAAAAGCGGCTGCACAGCTTAGGATAAACTGCGCAACCGCTTTTTTGTGTTCACACTCAATAACAAAGGAGAAACCAATATACCTATAACCCAATCATTCATGATGACGTTGGGATTGGAAAAAGGTTACGAGAAATTTTTGGGAATTTCTCAATCCTATGGCAAATCTTCCAACAAACTGAACCGATATGCTCCCGTGTCATCATTCGTCGTTGTGCCAACACTCAAGGTGTATGTGCCACCCAACACCAATATATAAGGGTCGGAGTCAAACCAAAGTGAGCGGTCAAACACTTCGTCACCCAACTCGTCGGTTAGCACCATTTTGATCTGAACGTATTGTGTGTTTGGCTCTAGATCAATATAGATAGATTGCCCCGCTGTTGCTTGGAAATTGTAGATGTCAAAGACACCTGGCGTTTCGATATGCCCGACACCCGCCACGTCAACCGTCCCAGAGATGGTGTCGCCTATATTGATGGTGGTAACATCCGGTGCAGGAACATCCCATAGCGTGAATTTGTATGAGCCTGTCACATCATCGTTTTCTGTGCCGATGGTCATAGTATAACGCCCACCAGTGGTCAATGTCTGTACACCGACATCAAACCAGAGCGATGAGTTGAAGACTTCTTCGCCTGTCTCATCCACCAGCAGCACATCCATCGAGGTGTACTGAGTATCCGGATCCCAATCAAAGTAGACTTGCTGCCCCGTTGTTGCCTCAAAGGTGTAGATATCCTTGCTGCCGGGTGTTTCGATGCGTCCAACACCAAAGCTGTCGAGTGTACCAGAGATGGTGTCACCGATGGCAATTTCTGCCATGTCTGGCTCAGGCACATTCCACAGTTGGAAGCGATAGGGGCCAGTGGTGTCGCTTTCAGGATTGCCCACTGTCATCGTGTAGGTTCCATCCTGTGTCAGCGTATGTACACCTGCATCAAACCAGATATTTTTCTGAAAGACGACTTCGCCATCCGGTTGACTCAAAGTCATATCCAGCCCTAATAGCTGTGTGTCGGGCTGATAATCGACATAGATGCGTTGCCCTGCTATGCCTGCAAAGGTGTAGATATCCTCTGCGCCTGGCACTTCAATGTTGCCTGCGCCTTCAATCGGAATGCCATTATCAATGACATCGCCGATAAACATGACAAATTGTTGTGGGTCAGGAATATCCCAGAAACGAATCTGGTAGTCTCTGGGATCGCCGTCAAAATTATTATTAGCGACAACCTCAACGACATAGTTCCCCGTCTGGCTGAGTGTCATCGTGCCAGCATCAAACCAAAGCGACTTATCAAGAACTTCTGTGCCAGCAGGATCAAAAATTTTCAAATCGACTTGCAAGCTGGTGGTATCGGGTGTGAAGTCAATAAACAAACGCTCTGGCTGTGTCGTTGCATCCACTGGCAGTATATAGCGGTGCAGCGTACTGGTCATTGTCACCGTATTGCTGATAACGCTGGCGGTGTCGCTGATATCATCGCTTGGCACAATCGTCGGCACAAGCTCAAAGTCCCAGATGACGTTCTCACCCATTGGGTTGCCAGCCACATCGTGAATGGTACGCAGCAGTTGTGCTTGATAACGGCCAACGGGTAAGGGCGTGGTCAAGCTCAAGGTGGCCGTGTTGCTCACCTCGCTATAACCGACAGACGTGTCTGTCACCAGCACATCATCGTCTGTGTCTGTGGTCTCATCCGCACCCGCTTCAAAGACAAGGAAGCTGGTGGTGTTGAGTGACTCGACATCGATGGATTCGTTAAAAACCGCTGTTAATGTTGTCAGCCCGGCTGTATCAAATGAGTTCATCTGTGGTGACACATCGGTCACGCGTGGTGGAGTGGCATCTGCCGTGAGCGTAATGGTCTGCTCCTCGGTCCATGTGCTGTTGCCGCCCGTGTCGGTCGCCTGCACACGGAGTGAAAAACTTGCCTGATCGGCAAGGCTCGGCGTGGTGAAACTGCCCACAAAGGGATAACTGCCATCCTCATCCACAAGCTGGCCGTTGATGTAGAAGGCGACGCTACGCACCTGCACATCATCGCTGACCTCGGCGCGTAGGCGCATGGTTGCGCGTTCCTCGGCCACATTGGGGGCAAAGTTGCTAAAGACCGCCAATGTCGGTGGTGTACCTTGTGTGTCCTGTGCCAAGTAGTTGACCACCTGTAGGCCATCCTCATCGGCAACATAGGCCAGCCCTTTGTGGATGGCAACGGCGCGTGGCTCACGGTCATCAGTATCACCGCCATAGGAGGCCAGCAGGTTGGTGACATCACTGGCATCGGTCACATCGTAAAGCGAAACGGCCAATGTTGTTGACCCGGCAAAACTTGTGGTCGCTACCAACATGCCGGACCCTGTGTCAGCAAGGTCGTGGATAGCCGCTTGGGTTTCCTCCGGTTGCCCTACAATTTGCAGCGCGGATGGGTTGCTGATGTCGATAATCGTGAAGCCGCTAAACGCACCGACATAGGCACGGTCGCCACCGACAAAGAGCTTGCGGCCAAATTCCAGCGGTGATTGTGAGCCTTCAATCGTGATTTGGTCAAGCGGTTGGAGCGACATGGTTGCGCCTGCCCCCGTCAATTCGTAACTCAATAACGCATCATCGGTCAACACATAGAGTCTGCCCTGTGCGACGGCTAAATCTTCAATTTCAGCGTTCTCAAGCTGAACACTCGTTGTCATTCCGGTGGTGATGTCAAGCACAGCCAATAGCCCTCTGCTTGTCCCCGCGTACATCGTATCAGCATCAACAGCAACCGCTTGTGTCGTATGGGCTGAAGCAGTATCACTCGCCAACAGGATATGTTCGCGGCTTGGCGTTGTGGGATTAGTCACATCATAGAGAATCGCACCTGTATCTCTATCGGCAATCGCCAGCGAATCTTCAGCACAGGCAACGGCTACCACTTCGTCCTCTGCTGGAATCTGGTTGATCAGTGTTGGCTCGGTGGCGTTGAAGATGTTGAAGATGGCGACACCACTTCGACCATCGACAACAAAGGCAAGGTCGTCATTGACATAGATGCCCTGGGCTTCTCCAGGTGTATCGGCGGTGGCAAGGATACCCGTTTTGATCTGCACACCATCCAGTGGGTTGCTGCCAAGCTGCACCTCTGCACCGTCACCAATGTCGTCATTGTCGCTGTCATCATCGTTGGTAAATGTACCCAGCACATACTCAGCCACATCGACCAACATATCGTTATCACCATCGGGCATCATCTCGCCACTTTCATCGGCCTGATTGATTGGATATAGCACAACGGGTGGAATCGGTGTGCGCTCACCGGACTCCGCCGACATAAAGGTGATGGAGCCATAGGAGAGCGTAGGGCCATGCACATAGGCGGCGCGATAGAAGCTGTTGGGTGTTAACCCGACCAGATCAAAGCGGCCATCGCTACGCAGCTTGCCGCGTTGGGCATTGCCCGTAGTCTCGTTGGTCAACACATAGTAGATGTCTTCAGGTGCAAAGATAGTGGTTTCTAATTCCTCAGCTGGGACATTTTGCGCCAATGGGTGTACCTGAAAGCGTGCTGCCGAGTATAATCCACCACCACTACCGCCACCAACACCAATGCTGAACAATCCGCCAACAGAAACGGCAGGCGGTTCACTCAGGCGGTCCACCTCACAGGTGATGTACTCGCTAAAGGCGTCGGCGTAGTTAATATCACTCTCGCCAAATGCTTCTAAGGCGTCTGCCGCAGCATCAATCGCATTGGTGGCGGCGATCATGGCCTCATGATCCATAAAGTCGCTACGACCAGCGGCATCATGCGTGAGGTTGCCAGCACGCCATTGAATCGTTGTCTGGTTGAGATAGTCAGCAAGCTCGTTGATATCATCATTGGTCAGGTAGGCTGGGCGAGGCATGTTACGTAGTTCGGTAATTTCGGCCACACTCAGCAGTTGCTCCTGTTCGGACGCGACGGCGGTAAGTTGCACGGCCTGCCCAATAATGGCCGAAATCTGCGCACTGGCAGTAGCAGCATCACCCACCGTAATATCCAAGTCGGTCCAGACCTCAGAGCCAAGCATCAACGTGTAGAGATCACGATAGGATTGAAGCAGAGCGAGGTATAGCTCAAAGCGTTCGCCCTTTGTGCCGGAGCCACTGGCAACCACGCGACCGATACAGGTACAATTTTTGCCAATGGCGACCGCCGCCCCACCACAGGCGATGGCATTGCCTAGCCCTGGAATTTCGCGTGATGCACAGCCAGCCGCCGCCCCCGCTGTGTTAAAGGTGGTCGAGAGCGCACAATCCACGCCATCGCCAGTCACGCAATCACGCATTGTGGCGTTGATTCCATGTGTGACCCCAAACGCACAGGCTGCGGTCCCTGCCAGTGGAATAAAGGACAACGCGCAATCCATCGCCCCAAATACGCTTGCCATAATGCACGATCCGCTATCCACCTGACACGGTTCACGTGGGTCGTTGTTGTCTGGGTCTGTCCCCGGTCTTGACCCATGCCAGCCAGGGGCAACAATACCCACACCTTCATCAGTACAGATCAGCGTACCATCCTCGGTCACGGTCATCGCACCCGCAATGCCCCATTCACCCGTGTCGTGGTCAAAGCTCCAAAGCGCACTCTTGGCACCGGGTGGCAATGGTTGCCCTGTGTCGGGGTCGGCTAAGTTGGGAAAGCAGACTGGGGCGGGTGTATCAAAGTTGGTTGCGCCATCGGTTTGCACTGTGATAACGATGGGAAAGTTGAGGTCTTCGGGCAATTGGCCGGGCAGACGGTCAGGGTCAACGGGTGCAATGCCGACCATGCCTCCGGTAGTGCCATCATCCGAGAAGAGTGACCCTGCTGGTACGGTGATCGTGACTCTGGCTAACTCGGAGCCAAACGCTGGGTTATCTTCAATGACAGAAGCCGCAAATTGGATTTGTGTATCCTCCGTATCGCTTACCTCTTGTAGCGTTCCCTCGACTACTAGCGGTAGATAAATGTTGCCGACATTGGTCGTTTCACCCGCCACGGATGTCCAAGGTTTGCCAACAAAGGGATAGTAACTAGTCTCGGTCGATGCTGTTGCCGTGCGTCCGTCTACATGTGCAAAGAAGCGACCAGATGGCGCAGAATCTAGACAGAAATTACCACTGGCATCGGTGACGGCACGCATGGTGTCTTCCATGCCATCGACCGTAATCGTCACATTGTCTAGCGGCATATCTGCACCTTGATTCAGCTCTGATGCCAACACCGTGCCACAAAGGACGGTTCCCTGCACCACTGACATCCCCAATGTCTCAAAAGCAATGGTGGCTTCACCACCCGCCGTACCATCCCCATTCAAATCCATAAAGGTCCCCGACGCAGTTTGCAACTGTTCCCCGTTGATGGTCACACGGATAGTGGCATTTTCGGGCAGATTCTCTGCATAGAATAGCGTGATCTTGGTCTGGTCAGCGGAGAGATGGAGCCGAGCATCCAATACTTGGCCCCCAAAGGTTGCCTTAATATTGTCTACATTGACCGTCTCAGGATTGAGTGCATCTGTGAATTGCAAAATTGTCTCACGTGTGACAGCTACACCATCCTCGCCATTGGCCGGACTGCTACGGAAGAGCGGTGCAGCAATTTGAATGACAGCAGGCGGGATGGATGTCGGTACGGCTGTCGGCACACTGGTCGGTGGCACATCCGTAGGTGGTGTCGTTGGTTTTACCTCCAACGTCGGTGTGGGCGATGCCATTGGTGTGGGCGATGCCATTGGTGTGGGCGATGCCGTTGCTATTGACGTTGGTGATGCCGTTGGCGTTGGTGATGGAGTTTGCGTAAATGTCGCCTGCGGAGCCGCTTGGGGGACACCTCGGTTGGTGACGACAGGAAGATATTGTGTGTCTATAATCTCGTCATCATCCAGTGTATTGGGTTGAGATTGGGCATGGGCGGCAGTGTAGGTTGCGTTGGGGATGGCTGTGGGGATGATGAGGAGGAGGGTGAGGAGATAGCGAAAAATGTGTGAATTCATATGTGTTCTCATGCTTATTCTCTTTTCGATTTCTTTTTCAGATGCAAATAGTTTTTTCCGCACCAAGGTCAATCATGACATTAATGTCATCTTCTGCACTTAATGTAAGTAGATCGTGTGTAATCCCCCATTCATCTTTGACCGATGCTTCTTTTACCGTGTCCTGAAAAAATATCTGACTCTGCTGAAAAAAGTCCGACTTCTGTAGAATTTGCGAATCTCTACCACTGGTGAGAAGTCGGACTTTTAAGCCTGTTTGACCTTTTTGCAGCAGAGTCATATCTTTTACAGGCATTTGCATACTCTCTGTACTAGGATTAAAATAGAATGAATCTTCATCCTTAGTATATCATATCTCAATATAAAGGATATCGCTGCTCCTAAAATAACCATAGCAAGATAAGACCGATCATTTTATAGGAAGTTCATTCATGACACCAATCTTAGAACTAAAAAACGTCACCAAAGTCTTCGGTGGCGGAACCTTCAACCGCCGCAAAACCGTCGCTGTCGATGAAGTCTCCTTCTCGATTCCGGCCGATACACCAACTATGACAGCCGTAGCAGGCGAAAGTGGTAGTGGCAAAACGACACTTTCGCGCCTGCTCTTGGGGGTGACAGGACCAAGCTCCGGCCAAGTCCTCTACAATGGCAATGATATGTCTACGATTGACAGCCAGAAGCATAAGGATTTTCTACGTGATGTGCAGCCTATCTACCAAGACCCTTTTGGTGTGTACAATCCATTCTACAAAGCAGAGCATCTTCTCTTCACCGCTGTCTCTAAATTCGGGTTGGCATCATCCAAAGCGGAAGAGCGCAAGTTGGTAGAAGAGGCATTGGAAACCGTTGGTCTACGGCCCAACGAGATTCTGGGGCGCTTTCCGCATCAACTCAGTGGTGGGCAACGTCAACGCGTGATGGTCGCCCGTGCATTGATTCTCAAACCACGTGTGATCTTGGCCGATGAACCCGTGTCGATGGTCGATGCCTCACTGCGCGCCACTATCCTCGAAAGCCTGCGTACCCTCAATCGTGACTTGGACATCTCGATCCTCTATGTGACCCACGATCTCACCACCGCCTACCAAATCTGTGAAAACATTCTTGTCATGTACCGAGGCTCCATCGTGGAGGCTGGGTCTGTTGACCACGTGATCAAAAATCCACAGCATCCCTACACGCAGTTGTTGGTGGACTCGATCCCCAAAATGCACGCTGTGCGCAACTGGGAGCAAGAGGATGAAGAGCAGACAATACGCTCGCTTGACGATGCCCGTGAATCCAATGGCTGTAAATTTGCCGACCGCTGTCCAATGGTGATGGAGAGGTGCTGGTCGCAGAAGCCAGAATTGTATCAAGTCGATGAACATCGTGTGGCGCGGTGTTTTTTATATGACGATCAGCCTGTTCTGGAGAAGGCCGATATTGCCAAGACGTTTGTGATGCCTGCATAAGTTAAGACCATTTCCCGCACAACACCTCGTACCCTTACACATCAAAGGGATAAAAAGCGGACCAGATAGGTTCGTCTTTTTATCCCTTTTCTTTTTCTGACATAATCCCTTGGTGATGATACAATAAAGTCCCAGAGAGTTTTCAAGGGTTCAAAAATCAGTGATTCGATAGTCGACATTTGAGGCGAAACCTTTGGGAGGTGACGATACAGGCGATAGTCGTACAAACGATTGTCGTACAAACGACTGTCGTACAAACGATTGTCCGTCACCTCCCGAAGGTTGGGCTGAGTGTTGTCAGTACTACAATCAGTGATTGGACCTTCAAAATTTCATAAGGAACAAACATGACCAAATACATATTTGTAACAGGAGGCGTACTCTCTGGGTTGGGTAAGGGTGTAACAGTCGCCTCTATTGGCCGGATTTTAAAAGCGCAAGGGTTGAGTGTTGCGCCTATGAAGTTGGACCCCTATCTAAACGTGGACCCAGGCACGATGTCGCCCTATCAACACGGCGAGGTGTTTGTCACCGATGATGGTGCAGAAACGGACCTCGATTTGGGACATTACGAACGCTTTGTCGATGAGAATCTTTCGGCTCTAAGCAATCTGACCAGTGGGCAAGTCTACCACCACGTGATCAGCCAAGAACGACGGGGCGATTTTCTGGGGGGAACGATCCAAGTCATCCCCCACGTTACCAATGAAATCAAACGGCGCATTGGCCTAGTGGCTCGCCACACCGATGCGGATGTCATTCTCATTGAGATTGGTGGCACGGTGGGCGACATCGAAGGGTTGCCTTTCCTCGAAGCGATTCGCCAAATGCGCAATGATGTCGGGCGTGACAATACACTATATATTCATGTCACGTGGTTGCCATACGTTGCAGCAAGCAAGGAATTGAAGACCAAGCCGACACAACACAGCGTCCGCGAATTGCGTGGCATCGGCATCCATCCCGACATGATTGTGTTGCGCAGTGACCATGCGGTTGATGAAGGTGTGTTGTCCAAGGTATCGCTGTTTTGCGATGTCGAGAGCGAGGCTGTGGTTCCTCTGGTGACATCAGACAGTATCTATTCTGTACCCATCAATTTGGCTGAATGGGGCATGAGCGACTGGATTGTTTCACGCCTTGCATTGCTCACTGCTCGCTCTGCATCAGAGGGGTTGGCTGAGTGGTATGACCTTGTAGAAGGTGGACAGCATATTACGACAACTGTACGTATTGGGGTTGTCGGCAAATATGTTGAGTTAGAGGATGCATACCTCAGTGTAAAGGAAGCCTTGATCCATGCAGGCTTGGCACACAAGGTTGAGATTGACATACTATGGATCAGTTCGGAGGATTTGGAGCGTGGTCGTGAGGTTTCTCGGTTGGAGGAAGTCGATGGTATCGTCGTTCCTGGCGGTTTTGGGTATCGTGGTATTGAGGGCAAGATTATCGCCGCCAAGTATGCTCGAATCAACCGAATCCCTTATTTGGGGTTATGTTTGGGCATGCAGGTCATGTGTATTGAGTTTGCGCGTGAAATTTTCCACGATAACCAGCCAAACAGCACCGAATTTGATATGAATACACCCTATCCCGTAATTGACCTGATGGCCGACCAACGCGATATTACCGATATGGGGGGAACCATGCGTCTGGGTGTCTACGATTGCCAGTTACAAGGGGGAACACAGGCGTTTGAAGCGTATCAGTCGCTTGGGTTTGCTCCCATTGTGCAAGAACGTCACCGCCACCGCTTTGAGTTTAATAACAGTTATCGTCAGAAGATGGCAGCGCAAGGGATGGTCTTTAGTGGTGTTTCACCAGACAATCGGCTTGTGGAAATCTCGGAATTGGCAGACCATCCATTTATGGTCGGGTGTCAGTTTCATCCAGAGTTTAAAAGCCGCCCCAATCAGCCGCATCCACTTTTTTATGCGTTTGTGGGGACAAGCAAAGAGCAGTCTCTGTCTAATACGGAATCAAATTGAGCAAGACCGGTAGGTCAGCACTTCAGCAGGTCAGCACTTCAGCACTTCAATACGATAGCTGAGTCGCTGACAAGCTGACAAGCTAACAAAATAACCTTGGCGAAACCCTTATTTTATGTCATAATAAGATAATCTAAAATGATATCATCCGTGATAGTAACTGACATGATACAGGTGTCGTGTCAATGATTATGATTTGACTGGACTAACAATAACAGATATACAAAATATCGTCGTTTAAACTTATTATATTGCATGAGGTCATAACGTGTGTTTCGTCATTACGTTGGGCCTTTGGGAAGTGAGCACAAACTCTATGAGTACCAGCGATACTCGATGCTCATCTCTCAAAAGTCCAGACATTGTAATTTGTGGTCTCATGCCAGTATATACGAAGGATGTGAAGGAGCTCGTTGATATGTCTGGACACTCCAAGTGGTCAACCATTAAACGGAAAAAAGGGGCAAATGATGCGGCCCGTGGAAAAGTTTTTACCAAATTAGCGCGTGAAATTCAAGTAGCCGCGCGTGGTGGTGCAGACCCTGATAGTAATTTTGCGTTGCGCCTTGCTGTAGAGCGTGCGCGTAGCGAGAATATGCCCAAAGATAATATTGAACGCGCTATCCGGCGTGGTGCGGGGCTGGAAAAAGATGCCGCGATTATTGAGGAGATCAACTACGAAGGGTATGGTCCCAATGGCATTGCTGTGATGATTGACTGTTTGACCGATAATCGGAATCGAACAATTTCTGAGGTTCGTCGGTGTTTTAATCGCGGTAATGGCAGCATGGGGGAACCTGGCTCCGTTGCATGGCAGTTTACCCCAATGGGCTATATCTCGATCAATTATGTGGATAATGAAGGCGTCGATCGGGGCATTGATCATGATGAGCTGTTTGAAGCGGCTCTGGAAGCGGGTGCAGATGATGTGGACATTGGTGATGATAGTGCCGAAATCTACACCGAGCGCAATGACCTTGCATCGGTAAGCCAATCACTCTCAGCAGCGGGCTATACGCCTGATGAGTCAAAATTGATGATGAAACCCAATTCAACACTGGCACTTGAGATTAACGAAGCAACATCCGTCATGCGTTTGATTGACTCTTTGGAAGAGCTGGATGATGTCAACCAAGTCTATCATAATTTGGAAATCACAGACGACTTGATCGCTCAATTTGCGTAATCCATCTATGTCAGATTTGCAAGCCGCGCCCATCTCTCGCATCGTGCTAGGAATTGACCCTGGGACAGCGATTACCGGGTATGGCGTTGTCGCACAGACCGTTCGCGGTGACTTTGAATTGTTGGCCTGTGGTGTCATCCGTACACCATCCGACCAACTCATGCATCTTCGCCTGTTGGAGATATTTCAAGATTTGCAAGCATTGCTCAATGAATTCAAACCTGATGAAATGGCCGTTGAAAAGCTATTTTTTGGACGAAATGTAACCACGGCAATCTCTGTTGGGCAAGCCAGAGGTGTCGTACTCGTGGCTGCAGCACTACACGGGTTGGATGTTGCAGAGTATACACCCGCAGAGATCAAGCAGGCACTAACGGGGTATGGCAATGCAGATAAACAACAGATGCAAACAATGACCCAGCAGTTGTTAAATTTACCGGATATTCCCCGACCAGATGATGCTGCGGATGGGATTGCCGTTGCTATTTGCCATTTGCAAACTATTCAATACAAAGAGATGATTGGCGTTTAGGCTAATAGACCCCCTCCTAACCTCCCCTGTTTGGGGGAGGAACTGTTCTCGTATCAAGAGATGAGTTTCGTATCAAGAGATGAGTTTCATCTCAAAAGATGACTGTTCCCTCCCCTAGCGGGGGAGGGTTAGGGTGGGGTTTAGATTAGTCTTTCGGTAAGGATAAAAAAAGAACAATATGAGTAGAGAGTTGAATCAACAGAGTACGGGCGATACTGCAAACGACAAGGAAAAAGTTCACATTTTGGTTGTGGATGATGAAGAACCGCTCCGTAATTTGCTCCGCGTCTCGCTAAAAAAGATAGGCTATGATGTCTCTATCGCCAGTAATGGTGAAGAGGCCCTTGAGATTTTTGAGAAATTTAAGCTGGAAACCAACAAGATTAATTTGGTCATGTTGGATGTTATGATGCCCGTCATGGATGGGTTTACCGCGTGTATTGAGCTACGGAAAGTCTCAGATGTGCCGATTGTCATGTTAACAGCACTCAACCGACCCGATGATATTGTGCATGGCTTTAGCTTGGGCGCAGATGACTACATCACCAAACCATTTAGTTTCCGTGAAATTGGTGTTCGTTTACAGGCGATTCTACGCCGCATTTCTTGGATCAATGAACGCCCAGAATTTCGCGTATTGGCCTATAACGGCGTTGTCCTCAATGATGAAGTGCATGAGGTGACAGTACGCGGTGAGCCTGTGCATTTGACACCGATTGAATATCAGCTGCTGCGTCATCTGATGAACCAGCCCGACCGTCCTGTCAGTAAGCAGGAGCTATTTAAAACCGTTTGGGGCTATGATCTCGCTGGCGGTACAAATTTGGTTGAAGTCGCCGTGCGCCGTCTGCGTGAAAAAATTGAAGAGGACGCCTCCAACCCAGTGTACTTACTGACTGTTCGCAGTGCTGGCTATAAATTCAACACACAGCCTGCATCCTAATAATTCAACATGATTCGCTTAATTCGCGGCGAGGTCGTCGCTACCTCAAAAGATTCCCTGGTGATTGATATCGGTCATCAGGGTGCGGGGATCGGATTGCAAGTTCATGTACCCGCGCCATCTGCCGCCAAATATCGTGATGGCGATACTGTAACGTTGCAAACCTATTTGCAAATGCGTGAAGACGCGCTCACACTCTATGGCTTTGAAAGTACCGATGAGTTAGACATTTTTGAGTTACTGATTGGCATTAGTGGCGTTGGCCCCAAAGTTGCCTTGGCGACTCTGAGTACACTCAGCCCCGATGCGCTGCGGCTAGCCTTGGCAAATGATGAACCCGCTGTGATTGCTCGAACCCCTGGCGTTGGTAAACGCACCGCACAGAAAATTGTGTTGGAACTAAAAGATAAAGTGTCTGCGCCCACTGACTCCCTGCAAAGTCTGGCCGCAACAACTGATGCTGACACCGAAGTCATGGACGCGCTTGTGGCTTTGGGCTACAGCGTGGTAGAAGCACAACGCTCCTTACAAGCGATTCCATCTGAGGTTGTGGGAGTTGAAGAACGATTACGATTTGCGCTAGCGCAATTTAATTCATAAAGTAAAACAAAGAAGGAAACTATATCATGGCAATGGTTGAAGTCCAAACGTTACGCGCACGGAACATCTATGAAGAAGGTGGCAACCTGTGGGCGGTGAAAGCTTATCAACACATCAAGGTGGCACGGGGTGGTGCGACGATCCGTCTGACTGTCCGAAACTTGCGTACAGGAACAACAATTGAAAAAACGTATAACAACGGGACCAAGCTAGACAGAATCACGCTAGATAGCAGAGAAGCACAATATCTATATGTGGACGGCGACGGTGATGATGCAATGTATAATTTTATGGACATCGATACCTATGATCAATTCGCCCTACCTCACCATACGCTAATTGATATTTTGCCGTACCTAAAAATAGAGGATGTCGTTGAACTGGAATCGCACGAAGGTGAAATCCTCAGTGTTGAGATTCCCAACACCGTTGAACTGGAAGTTACGTGGGCAGAAGCTGCTGTAGCAGGCAACACGGCCAGTTCCTCCGACAAGGAGGTCGAGGTGGAAACGGGCTACCGCCTGCGCACACCAATGTTTGTAAAAGAGGGTGATATTTTACGCATTGATACACGTAGCGGTGAGTATGTGACGCGTGTGAAGTAGAGAGATAGGTTGATGAATTTTGACTTCACAGCGAAAACAGCCCTAATTACGGGGGCTGCATCAGGCATGGCGCGGCGACGGCAAGACTTTTTGCTCAGAGTCGTGCCGATGTGTTGATTGTAGACCGCAATGCAGAACACGCCCAACAGATGGCTGATGCCATTGGTACAAGTACACCTATGATTGGCGATGTCAGTGATTCTAATTTTTGTGACTATGCGGTTGCGACCGCCATTGAACGCACGGGTCGTCTGGATGTGTTGGTCAATTGTGCAGGTGTGATTGTGTGCGCTGATGCAGATGGCACAAGTGATGACGATTGGGATCGCACTATGCGTGTCAACGTCAACGGCACATTTTTTATGGGGCGTGCGGCTGTGCGTGTTATGAAAACACAGGGAAGCGGTGCCATCATCAACTTTGGATCGATTTGGGGTGGTGTTGGGGGCAAGGGGCATGTTGCCTACTGTGCCAGCAAGGGGGCCGTTCATCAGCTTACCCGTGCAATGGCACTGGATCACGCACGTGACGGTATCCGCATCAATGCCGTTTGTCCAGGTGAGGTGGATACACCGATGCTACGCTCTGGACGTGCGACACCGCCATCAGCAGAATCATTGCAACAGATGGCTGATGCAACCATCCCAATGGGTCGATTGGCGCAACCTGAAGAGATTGGCCGCGTGGTCTTGTTTTTGGCGTCAGATGCGGCCAGTTGCATGACCGGAGCGATGGTTCCAGTGGATGCGGGGTATACGGCGATTTAATGAATTTGCTCAACGAATTTTCAGAATTGATGTATTTTTGAACACAGCATCGTTCTCTATAGGTGTGAGCATGATTTCTTCTTCTGTTTCTCCTTTTTGTGTGGTGTATTGGAACGGGCTGCGAAATAGTTTTCGCAGCCCGTTCTTTTGTCAAGCGTGTCGAAATTTGGTATAATGAAATAAGAACATTTGTCTTTTTTCTACATGAATTCTGAAAGGACAGCATGAACAACACCAACCAGTTAACACGTCTCAACCAACATCTGCTCGATGCGGCACAAGCCTTTGCCGGGGAGCAGCATCCACTAGATCAACTGCTCATCGACATGGCGCAGGATGTGGACCGCGCTATGCAAGAGCCACTTGAACTCTTTCCAGTCTGTCATCATTCACCATCATCCGCACTCCACATGGTGCAACGGCTCTATGCACGTCAACAGGGTGACACACCACTCAAGGTCATCTATATGGAGATGTGCGAAGACATGAGGGGTATGTTGGGCAATCTGCGTGATTGTACACTACCAGTGGCGTTGCAGGCATTTGCCGCAGAGAGTGACATTCTGCCCGCTGAACAGTTGCCAGTGGCGGTGGTTGCACCGTTGACCGAAGCATCGGCTGAGTATCAGGCCATTGCCTATGCGTTGCAGCACCCGGAGACACGGCTTGTGTTTGTGGATCGAGCGGCAGATTATGTCTTCCAATGGGGCGAGTATCAGCGGAGTGAGGACAAGGATGCGGCCGCAGATGAGCAAGGGGGTGAGTCTGAACCACCAGCCCCCAGCGAAGAGGCGCAGATGCATGGCTCGGCCATTGGTGTCCAGGCGGGTGATTTACGCCCCTCCTTTGACCAATTTCTGCACTTTTTGCTGCGCAACGCCAATACTCGTCACTACGCTGAATGGTGGGATCAATATGTTGAGCAGGCCATCATCGGGGCAGATTATGCAATCTATCGCCAAGTGATGTTTCTGATTGGGAGCTTGATTCGTCGGCTCGGTAGTCGGGCGGACCACATTCAAGAAAACGAACAGCGCGAACGCTATATGTGGACGCGCATCAAGCAGGACATGCAACAACACAATATTGCACCCGATGAGGCCATGTTTATCTGCGGTGCGGCGCATACCGCCAGCTATGTGGATGAGTTTGGCGTCAATAGCCCCGCACTGTGGGATATCCCCGACCGTTCTGCCACCAAATGGCAGTATGGTCTCATCCCCTCTAGCTTTGCTGCCATTGAGTACCAGTTTCACCATCCAGCAGGCACAGTCAAACTTGCGAAGGAGTCTTGGCAAAAGAGTTTGCGCACAGCGAAGCTCAAGCCCTTCGTGCTGGAATCTGAAAAGAAATCAAAAAAACGAAAAGCGAGAAAAATGACCACGGTCAGCCTTATCCCGACAACCTCGCCTGAACCCGATACACTCGCAACATTCTTGCAACGCCCACCTGAATTGCAAGAAGCTGACCATGAGCAATTGCTTGATTGGTGTGTCAACGTTGTCTACTTGGCGCGTAAAAATGGTTATCTCGCCAGCACAGCCGACTCAATTGCCATCTATGAAACCGCCATCATGCTTGCCAACATGCGCAACCGCCAGCACCCAACACCCTATGATTTTCAGGATGCCGCCATCACCTGTCTTGAAAAGGACCGGACACCTAAAAAGCGTAATATCGCTCAGATTTGCCAGATTTTGCTGGGTGGCGACCAGATTGGCACAGTCGGCTACACGGCATTGCCACCGCTGGCACAGGATGTCTATGACCGCCTCAAGCCATTGGGTGTCAACTTGACTGGCAAGACCAACCAACGCGCCTTAATGGATTTCAAGAAATATCCCGAATTGCTCGATTGTTCAGAGGTCCTGTGGCGGCTCAATTATTTGCTTGGTAATTACACGGTGCAGCCGATTATGGGGGAGCGCACACTGCCACACAACCCCATCCAAGAGTCATGGGAAATCCGTATCGGCAAATATCAACGTAGTCTGATTCAACTTGGCTATGAGGCGGTGACGCTAGAGCAGGTGATGGAGAAACGCATGAAGAAGGTTGCCTTTGGTGATCAGGCAACGGCACATGCAGCACTGGCCGTGACCGAGGACAGCGTACGTTACCTCGACAGCCCTCGCCTAACCGCTGCGCTAGGTCAGCAGGCCACAAATCTGCTCTTACAGGAGACAGGGGCAACAGACGCACCTGCCATCTTTGAGCGTATCCGCCGACTGGTTCACTATTACCGCGCCACACCCAACGGCTTACCAACATGGATCGAGCAGTTTGTCACCACAGGCTATGCCCACTACACAACCTTGCTCCCGCAATCCTTTGCTGACCAAGGCACGACCCCCACGCAGATCGGCGGTATGCTGGGCTTTATTCTCACGCTGGAAAGCCTCGCCCTTACATTGGGATGCCAACGCAGCCAGCTAACCGTAAGCATTCAGCAGGTGCAAAGTGAGGCCACACACAATGGGCTGGACCCAGCAAAAGCGGGTTTACTCTGGACAACAGAGTGGCTCCTCGACATGCGCTCGCTTGATGAAATCCGCACCTTTTTCCAAGAGATGCTCGACAATCCGCTGCGTCTGCCAGCCTTTCCCGATTATCTCAACGGCTTTATCCTTGCACTCAACTTTGCGCCACGCATCACAGGCTTTGTGGTTGAACTTCTCAGCAGCGTCTTTGCCAATGTACCCGACAAGATGTTGATGCCTTGGTTGCCTAGCCTGCTCCTGCAACTTCGCCAGCACAAACTGATTTTGCAGCCGCTCGTCAAAGAGGCCAGTGCTATCTATCCCAAGTCATTACGGGGATTTACCAAGTGGACACCACCTTGGGTCACAACAAAAGCACAGACATCACAGCACGTACCGTCCGCACAACAAGCGTCACTCAGCCCTACAGAAACGACAATCCACAACATGTTGTTTAGCGCACCAGAAACGGCGAACGTGATGGCAGGGCTGTTGGGTGTTCATGATGGTGGTTGGACACAAGTGGTGGTTTGTGATGTTGTTGATGGTTCTGATAATGGCTTGGTAGCCCATGAAGAAACAGTGCAGAGGATGTTGTTGGCTGCACCAGAGACGATGAATGTGTTTGCTTCGCGCTTGAGTCCATGATAACGTCCTAGAACATGCCAATTTTGCCCGAAATACAAATAAGTGCTTGACAAGTTTTAGAAATTGTTGTAGAATTCAGTCATTGAATTCAACACTTGAATTATTGATTGATTAAGTATTTCGCAAGCGAATATTTTTGAGGGCACCATTATATTTGCTATTTCTGCCTATCTTTTCGACCTTTATGGGACGGGCAATTCAGAAAAGCATAGGGAACCTACAAAAATAATATCAAACAGCGCACTAGGAATATTCATATGGGTCGAATAAAACAAATGATTGCGTCCTTTATCCCTGTTAGAAATGCGTATTCCATTTCAGACAAACTAGAATTAAAGAACACATTTCAAAAATACTACCTAAATGGTTATCTCCAAAATCAATTTACGGATGAAACATCATTGAATAGACTGAACACTGTGCTTGCAGAATTATATAGCAAAGAACCAAAAGGTGACTTTAAATGGGAACAAAAATATAAGTACTCACAAGATTTTCGTCCTAATGTATTTGGTTACGATCCCATTTTTTTGGATATTCTCTTTGAAAATAACATTCCGCAATTATTGAAAGAAACAACAGGCTTTGATTTGTATCTTGTCAACCTACAATTACGTCTTGCCACGCCAGGACCAAGTTACATGAACTGGCATCGTGATACACATATTTATGGTGATAAAATTGTTGGGAATTACCCGCCAGTTCATAAAATTATTTTCTATCCAAACTTGGGGGAATCGCCTCGGCCGCAACTTTACGTATCGCGTGGGAGCCATAACCGTACTCATCATAATCGTATCAGAGATATGGGTCAGATTTGGCAGAGTCAGCAAGATACAATCTTTAGTTCCGATAATAGCTATTTACTTTTTAATACATCGTTATTACATGCTGTTTTGTCCGAAACGAATGAGAAGGGTTCTTTGCGGTTAATTTACTCGTTTGCGCATAAGTTTCAACTTGATACTTATCAAGGGGACCTGTCTGATGAGTATCAAGAAAGATTGGCATCAATGTAAGCCAACATCAAACGATTACTCTACATAAATTGGTTTAGGGCTTCAGAGGAAATATATCTTGGTTAAAAATATTGAACTATTAAAGCAAGCCAAGGAAACTGCTGGTGGGTGGGGACATCTCAATCAGTTCCGCTTGGAAACCACTTTGAAGTTTGCAGGGTCTAGTGTCCTTGATTTGGGATGTTCAAGCGGACTATATGTTAAACACTTGGCTGTAAATGGATATTTTGCTTGTGGTCTTGATATTTTGCCAGATGATGCATGGGCGGGAAATTCATCAGCTACAGGTAATTTTTTAGTTGGAGATGTCTGTGCAATCCCTTTTCCCTCTCAATCGTTTGATACGATAATAGCATTTGAAACACTTGAACATATTGCTGATATTGATTTGGCCCTTCAAGAAATCCATCGAGTGTCTCGACAAAATATTGTGATTTCAGTGCCAGATTGTGAGATATACCCAGAGTATCGGAATGGTGGACTTGTGCCGTTCCATTGGATCGATAGAACACACCGTCAATTTTTTACATAAGAAACCTTACGTGATACGCTTCATAAGAATGGCTTTCATGTCGAATCTGTGACACGAATTTGTCCGATGATTCCAGAGTTTATTGTCTTTGATTCGTGGGGACTTCCAAAAAAAATTACAACATTACTTAGTAAGTTGATGCATAAATCTCCGCGACAAAAACATTACAGTTCGATGTTGACTGTGGCAAGTAAAAATATCAATTCATAAGGTAAGCTCATTATGTCTGTTGATAGCTTGAATAAAGAATTTAATGATGTAATTGAAGTTAGTTTCCCTCGAAAAAATAGCCTCCAAAAATTTTTTCTTTCTGCACATACAAAGGTTCTGTCCGTTGTCATGGATTCCCGTGAGTCTTGGTTCAATGGCTCCCGTGTGGTCAACGAAAGAATTATTGAGTATCCACAGGTTTTCCGCTGGATTCGTGAACAAGGCCGTGTATTAGATATTGGCTGTACAACGTCAAGACTCCCAATGCAGTTGGCTAGTTTAGGGTACGAGACTCATGGTGTTGATATACGCCCCTACCCTTTTCAGCATCGTAATTTAAACTTTCATCAAGTAGATATTCTAAAATGGAAAACAGAACTTCAATTTGATATTGTGTTAGCAATTTCTTCCTTGGAGCATTTTGGGCTTGGTTCTTATGGCATCTCCAACCAAGATACAAATTTGGACCAAAAAGCGGTTGCCAAGATTAAAACCATGATGAAACCAGGTGGACAACTCATTGTATCAGTTCCTTTTGGACAACGAGGTGCGAATACAGGTTATCGTGTCTATGATTATGACCTATTACAATCTGTTTTTGCTGGCTACCGCTGGATTGATAGCAAATTTTTCCATCGAGAAGAGCATGATTGGATTCCAGGTGAGATGGAAGAGGTCCAGCAAATTTCGTCCGTTGTAGCCCCTGTCCGAGGGGTCGCTGTATTAAATTTAGAATCATTGAGTTAACTATAAATGCGCATACTATTATTTTCTGATGAATTCCCACCAATGCGTGGGGGAATCGGGACATATTGTTATAATTTAGCAACTGAGTTAGCCAAACTCGAGCAAGATATCCTTGTACTTGCCAACGCGCATGAAGACAGCGCAGAGTTTGACCAAAATCAGCTTTTTGAAATAAAACGAATCTCAAGAGAGCTTAACTCAAAAACTGCTTTATTGGTTTGGGCAAGACAATTGGCGATGACCTTGATTCGATTTCGACCAGATCATGTTCTCATCTTTGGTTTTTCGGGGCAAGTTATTGCTGCATTGGTCAACTTGATTATGCCATTCCGCTATTCAGTTATCATTGTGGGCGGAGATGTTGGCAAGTATGCCGAATCAACAGTGAAAAAGTGGCTCTTTCAACAATTATGCAATCGTTCAAAGAATATCCTTGCGATTAGCCACTATGTTAATAACCTATTGGAAGAAAAGTTTGGCACAAAATGGCAGAGAAAGACTAAAGTTATCTACATTGGGATTGATATCGAAGAATATTCACAACCTGTTCGAGACGATTTGGCTGAACTTCGACAAAAGATTGGCTTAGAACCACATCATAAAGTAATTCTGACGCTTGCCCGATTGTCTGCCCGCAAAGGACATAAAACAATTATTCAAGCGATGCCTAAAATTTTAGAACACTTTCCGGATGCACGTTATGTGATTGCTGGTGGTGGTGGTGGGATCAACACGCCTCGACATTTACGTGAATTGGTTGCAGAAATGAATCTGGATGATTTCGTACTGTTCACAGGGGAAGTCGCAGAAGAAGATAAAATCTCCTACCTAGATTTGTGCGATGTTTTTGTAATGATGAGCTTACAATTACAGTACGCTGTTGAAGGATTGGGTATCTCCTTTCTTGAAGCCTCGGCTCGTGAAAAACCATGTATTGGTAGCACACATGGAGGCGTTCAGGAAGTAATTGTTGATAATCAAACAGGCTATTTGTTGGAGTCTAAGGATATAGACGGTTTGATTGAACGGCTGATTGATATTTTAGAAAGTCCAAAAAAAGCCACACAGTTTGGTCAAAATGGGAAGCAATTTGTGCATACACATTTTGCATCCCCTGTGACGGCACAGCAAGTATTGGCCACACTGACAAAAGATACAACACTATGAGTGCAAGGGCATTAATAATTGGGCTGAATTTCTTGCCAGACCCGGGCGGAATCGCAAAATATTTAGGAAAAATATGTGAACATATGCCTCCAGAAAAATTTCATGTATTTGCACTTGACCGTGACACTGCGCCCACCTATGATAAACAGCAGCCGTTTAAAATCCACCGCGGCACATTGAAAGACCAACTCCCTACGGCAATGTATTCCATGCTTGTGAAAACAATTGGGAGCTACACTCAGCAGATGTTTTGGTGGTTGCAATTTTATCCTCGCTTTCTGCGTCTTTGTAAACAAGAAAAGACAAATGTCATTGTCTGTGGTCATATTGCAGTCGGTTTGGTTAGCTGGCTATTGGCAAAGAAACTTAAATGCAAATTTGTTATCGTTACATACGGTAATGAAATTACAGGACCAGTGGAAAGAAATCAACCAATAGAATATTGGTTTTGTAAATTTTTATTAAACCAAGCAGATGCGATTGTTAGCATTAGTAATTTTACAACTGATGCGGTATTACAATGGGGGGTGTCTCCGGAAAAAATACACAAAATACACCCTGGTGTTGACCCAAAAATATTTCATCCGAATATTTCGACCGCAAATATTATTGAAAAGCATAATTTAAAGGAGTCTCATGTTATTTTGACTGTAGCCCGATTGGTAGAACGCAAAGGACATGATATGATTATCCAGGGAATGCCCAAAATTTTAGCAGATGTTCCTAATACCAAATATCTTATTATAGGTACTGGGCGATTTCAAGACTCCCTAAAACAGTTGGCAGAGGATATAGGTGTAGCTGATCACATTATTTTTGCAGGCTACATTAAAGATGAGATGTTACCCAATTACTATTGTGCTTCCGATGTCTTTGTGATGCCCTCTAGACAGATGGTTGGAAGTGTTGAAGGATTTGGGATTGTATATTTAGAAGCGAATGCTTGCGGAAAACCAGTCATTGCAGGTCGCTCTGGTGGTTCTCTAGATGCAATTGTAGATGGTGAAACAGGGCTATTTGTTGATTCAACCAATATTGATGATATCGCCAATGCAATCATTAGAATATTAAGAGATAAATCTTATGCTAATATTTTAGGACAAAAAGGACGCCAGCATGTCGAGACTAAGCTGAGCTGGGCTATTTCAGCACAAAAATTTATTGAAGTTATTGAGCGTCTTTAGTCTTTTTTAGTGAATGGTGAATACTAGTCACATACTGTGAGTATATGGAGTCTAACATGATTAAATCACATCTACATGTTGTACCAGAAGAAAACTGGGATAATCAACGCTCCTACTTAGGCTATCTGAGACATCTCAAAGCATACGAATTTGCTAGTCAATTTATCAAAGATAAACTTGTATTAGAATTAGGATGTGGCTCTGGTTATGGTTTGGAATATTTATTTGCGGATGTAGAGGCTATTATCGGATTTGATATGGGATGGGATGCCTTATTAGAGGCACAGACCCTTGCGCCTTCAACAAAAGATACACTTGTGCAAGGTTTAGCCCATCATCTGCCTTTTGCAGATAATACATTTGATGTTATTCTATCCTTTCAGGTGATTGAGCATGTGGATAATGTTTCTGCTTATTTGAAAGAGTTGTATCGCGTTTTAAAACCCAATGGGGTTTTCTGCGTATCAACACCGAACAAAAGCTTACGCCTTCTACCCTTTCAAAAGCCATGGAACCCATATCATGCACAAGAATTCACAGCATATTACTTACAAAAAGAACTTTCAATTTATTTTAAAAATGTTATTATACATGGATTGTATGGTTCACCAGACACCCAAGCCTTTGAAGAAGCACGAGTTCGGCAGTCGCCGCTATCAGTCTATAGCAAAATGTTAATCCCACCCACTATACACAAAGTACTTGGCTTAACATGGCGTAATCAGATACGCGCTAGGATACGCCCTCAATCCAAAGCCGTCACAAAAACGGTCAATCATACACCAGAGGATTTTGAAAAGTATACACTTGGCGATTATCAAGTTGAGCAAAATACAGTCAAGTGTATTGATTTAATTGGGATTTGTGTCAAAGAGTAATATAGACACATTAATCAAATTGTTACTTGAGCTAGAAATATGCTTTTAGATGATCTAAAGGGTTTATAATGAAGAATAAAATTCGTGTACAATTGGTACAACTCAACAGTGCCTATGGGAATCAGGTTTATATTCCATATACAGTTGGTATGCTACAGGCGTATGCGGAACAATATGATGATATTCAAGAGAACTTTGAGTTTCTTCCCTTTATATATCGGCGTGATGCAGTAGAATCTATTGTCGATAAAATTAGTGATCCTGATATTCTTGGCATATCTTGCTATGTTTGGAATTGGCAGTTAAGCATTGCTGTGGCAAAAGAAGTCCGCAAACGTTATCCATCTTGTCTAATTATTGCAGGTGGACCACATGTCCCTGACCATCTCAATGACTTTTTTGAAAAATATCCATTTATTGATATTGCGTGTCATGGCGAAGGCGAAATCACATTTACAGAAATTTTAAAAACATATATTGACGATGGACCTTACCAAGATGTTTTAGGTCTATCTTACAATGATAGAACTACAAATGAGGTTACTCAAAATCCTAAGCAAGCTAGAATTAAAGACCTTGATACAATTCCGTCGCCTTATTTGAGTGGCACATTTGACCCTCTTCTCAATGATGATAGCCATGAGCTAAACTGGATGGTTATTTGGGAAACAAATCGTGGTTGTCCGTTCTCCTGCTCATTCTGTGACTGGGGTTCCGCTGTCGCAGCCAAAGTCAATCGTTTTAGCATGGACCGACTTTATGCGGAAATTGAGTGGTTTTCCCAAAATAAAGTAACGTGGGTCTTTGGTGCTGATGCTAATTTTGGTATATTTAAGCGGGACAAAGAATTGGCAGAAAAGCTCGCTCGTATGAAAATTGATACAGGTTTTCCACTAGAATTTAGAGTTTGTTTTACAAAAAATAGTGATAACAAAGTGTTTGATATTGCAAAAATTCTTCATGATGCAAAGATGTCAAAAGGCATATCCATTAGTATGCAATCTCTCAATAAGGATACATTGGAAAATATCAAAAGAAATAATATTAAAACAGATACTTTTCATAAGCTCCAATCTCGATATATTGAAGAGGGCATGGCAACCTATACAGAACTTATTATTGGATTACCTGGCGAAACCTATAGCTCTTTTAAAGAAGGACTTGACACCCTTCTCGACAATGGTCAACATAACCAAATTACCATCTATAATTGTACGGTTATGCCAAATGCAGAAATGGGTTCTGTTGAATATCAGCAGAAGTATGGTATCAAAACCGTTGAGATTCCTATATTTCAAGCTCATTCAGCCCCTTATGAAGAGCATGATACAATACCCGAATTTGAACCAGTTGTTGTTGCAACACAAACACTCCCTGTTGAAGAATGGCGTCGAACCTATCACTTTGCGTGGGTTGTTCAGTGTTTCCATTTATTAGGTGTTGCTCAAGGTATCGCAGTTTTTCTACGAAATTTTTATGATATCAATTATAGTTCATTTTATGAAGCAATTTTGGCATATGGAAAAAATTACCCAGATTCATTGATTGGTCAAGAGATAACGCTATTGGATGATGTCTTAGACAATGTCCTAGCTGGTATCGGTTTTGATCAGTATCTACCCGAATTCCTAGATATTACTTGGCCGACCGAAGAAGCTTCATTCTTGCGTTTTTCCAACCATATCGAAGATGTGTACCAAGAAATTGCACAAATCGTTGATGACTTGTTAAAAACAAACAGTGTACAGTTTGATGCTGATCTTCACAGTGAATTAATGCTCTATCAGCAATCAATTTTGGTTAACTACAACCGCTCTTATGATATTACTCTTGATTTGCAATTTAATATACCCGAATACATCCGAGGATACATGATTGATAAGCCAGTTGCGTTTGAAAAAGGTAAGTTTCTATATACTGTCATTGATAACAAGAATTTAGATGGCGATAAAGAAAAATTTGCTCGTGAAGTAGTCTGGTATGGTCGTAAAGGTGGTAAATATCTTTATCCCATTGAGGCAGCGTCAAAAGAGGCACGATATACGAATGCTGAAGCTACAATGGTTTCCTAGAGAAGCTTTATTCCCATTGCCAAATGCAAATAAAATAATTTTTTAGTAAAAGATATT
>JBCCFC010000009.1:0-28335 GCA_039029935.1 Chloroflexota bacterium | reverse complement strand
GCGAGTCTTCTTCTGCTGCGGAAGTAAGGATGCCTCAAGCCCACCTCGTGCCTTACCCTCCACCGGCGCACCTCCGCTTGACCTCAGATGCCGCGCCACCAGCCAAAGCAGCTGTCACCTCTTTGCCACCGCCTCGCTCAGTCATGGGCAACATTCTGGAGGAAGAGGCTGAGGGAGTCACCAAGCCGACACCCTTTTAGACGGCAGCGCAGGTTGAAGGGTCTTAGGACCACGCTCCCCTTCCCACGATTGATTCCGCCTTTGTCCACGCTCGTCCACGTCCTATTTTCTTATCTACAACGATGCAAACTGATACACCTGACCCTGTGCCTGATACAACTCTGGACGATGCACCCACTCAGCGCGCTGTGTTGCCAGTGGGTGGGTGAGCATGTCCGTGACAAGGGTGGGTTTGGGCAGCAGACGGGCGGGAAAGCCCTGTTCTTCCAGTGCGTAGGCGATGGCCTCTTGGGTGGTGAATTGGCGACCGAGTTGGAGGGCAGCGGTGGCGGTGGCGTGACCGAGGGCATCATGGGCGGGGGCAAAGAGGGCGTCGTAGGCCACTTGGTCGCTGTCGCTGAGGGGTGTACCGATGGATTCGCGCAGCGTTTGGCCTGCGCCGTAGAGATGGAGGGCGCGCTCGTGTTGCTGGCGGTTGACGGCGATGACACCGATGTCCTCGACGGTGTGGGTCAATAGCCACGTTGCGCCCAACTCACGGCTGATGTACAGACTTTCACGCAGACGTTGTTCGGCGACGACATCATTACCCTGTTTTCGGGCTGCGACACCCCAGTTGTGGAGCATAATCGCCATCTCACGGTTGTCGCCAATCTCACGGCTGATATCGACGGCCTCTTGATAGCAGACCTCGGCGTCGGCCAGTGTATTTTCTTGTGCTGAACTCTCTGTCTGTGTACTATCAACCTGTGTATTATCAATCTGTGTACTATCAACCTGTGTACTATCAATCTGTGTACTATCAACTTGTGCATTCATTTCGAGCAGTGTTGTGCCTAGATTGCCCAGCGCGTTGGCAAGCCCGCGCTGATCGCCCAATGCCCTGCGGATGACTAGCACTTCCTCAAAGAAGTCACGCGCCTCGGTGTATGCCTGCTGTTCACGGGCAACATTGCCCAATCCAGAGAGAACATCAGCGACGTGCTGCTGATTGGGCTGTTTACGCAGCATCACCAAGCTTTCTTCATAGAGGCGCTTGGCATGGTCAAAATCTGCCCGTTGATAGGCGACCACACCCTGCCAGAAGCGTACCTGTCCCATACCCGTCTGGTTTTGGTGTTGCCCAAAGATGCGCTGTGACTGGTTGAGCAAGGAGAGCGTTTTGTCATATTGGCTCTGCTTGAGGACCAAGCGCGCCATCGTTAGTTGACACCACGCCATCTCTACATAGCTGCCTTTGCGTTCGCCCAGTTCCGCTGCCAAGCTGACGGCCTCGGTGTTGTATTGAAATGCCTGATGCCAGTCACCCACCAAATCCAACACATCGACCAAACCACGATAGGCGTAGAGACGCAGTTCTTTATAGATAGATGCCTCGTAAGAGGGCAGCATGTCAAACATGGCAATCGTCTTCTGATACCAATGGATGGCGGTTTCGTTGGCATAGGCGGCTTTGGCTTGGTCTGCGGCCTCAGCTCCATAGATCAATGCCTTTTCGACATCCCCCGCCTCATAGAAATGATAGGCCAGTTCCTCAGCAAGATGCTGGGTGGCAATCACGCTAGCCGACAACTTGCGCTGTTCCAAGGTTTCGCCCACACGCAGATGATAACGTTGACGTAGTAGGATATCAAGATCGTTGTAGATGACATGGTGGATTTCGATATGGCTAAAGCGCAGTTTGGCCCCTGCGTCGTTATGCGGTGCGATCTCTTGGAGTAACTGCCGTTCCAACGCACGGTTAATGTGTTCGAGGATGACCCACTCGGAGAGGTATGGCTCATCCATCGCGACTTTGCTCGTCGAAAGCTGGGTGTGATGGACAGCCACCAAGTCCTCAAAGTGGAACTCCTGCCCAAAGACAGAGGCAATGGCAAGCACTTCACGTGTCTCATCACTCAGCGAATGAATCCGGCTCTGCACCGCCTCGTAAATGCTCGTAGGCAACGTCAGCTTCTCTTGAATCACAAGCGCGTTTGGATATTGCCACTCACCCTGCTGCAACTCAGCATCACGAAAGACAAAGCCATCGTCCTCCAAGCCCTTGGCAACCTCTTCGATGTAGAGCGGGTTGCCCCCCGTCTGCTCATAGATTTTTTCGACCAGCACATCGGGGATGGCAGGCGACCAGAGTTGTGAAAGCAGATACTTGGTCTGGTCAAGGGGGAAGCGTGTGAGGCTGAGAAGGCGAAGGGGCAGGGCGCGCTGTAAACTACGCAACGTAATCTGGAGGGGGTGTTCTTGTCCCAAATCGGTGTTGCGATAGGTGCCAATGATGAAGAGTGCCATGTTGGATACATGTCGCCCCAGATAACGCAACAACTCCAGACTGCTTTCATCAGCCCATTGCAAGTCTTCCAAAATGACAAACCAAGGGCGATGGTTGGTGGCGTGGGCAATAAATTGGGTGAGGTTCGAGATCAGCCGGATTTGATCCTGATGGGGTTCAAGCGGTGGCGATTCGTTCAGCCCCGGTGTCAGTTGATGCAAGTTGGCGATGAGGCGGCTAAAATTGCTCATTAGTTGACGGGCATCCTCATCAAAGAGTTCGGGGGGGACGCTGGCAAAGTAGGTTTGCAGAATTTCTCGGAACGGGTGATAGACCACACCACCCGCATCCTCCTTGCAGTGCCCCGTGAGAATAACGGGGGCTTGGCTCTGGGCTGCAAGCCGATGGGCAAGGCTGCTTTTGCCCACACCAGATTCCCCACCGATGAGTGCGATTTGCCCTTGACCAGATTGTGCTTTGCGCCAATACTCGTGCAACATCTCAAGCTCATGTTTGCGGCCAATAAAGGGGCGAATGTCCGCTTGGCTCAACTCGTCGAGGCTGTATAGATTGCTCAATGCGTGGCAGACCTCTTGGGCATTGGCATAACGGTCGCTGGGAACCTTTGCCAGCAACTTGAGAATGAGATAATCCAAGGCACGAGGCAATCTGGGGTTGAGCTTGCGTGGGGCCAGCGGTGTTTGGTGCAGATGGGCATGATATAGCTCGGTTTGTGTGCTATCAGGGTATTCCGTAAAGGGCAATGCGCCCGTAAACAGTTGATAGAGCAACACCCCCAAGGCATAGAGGTCAACGCGCGCATCCAGCGGCTGCCCCAAGATGCGTTCAGGGGCAACATAGGCCGGATTGGTGACATCAACCGCAGATAGGCTGTCATCATGTTCTGTTGACTGCGGGGATTTCTTTGTGAGTAGTTCTGCGCCAGCAAAACCAAAGCCAGTAATTTTAATGCCTTCATCGGTGAGCAGAATTTGCTGTGCATCCAAATGACCGTGAATGATGCCATGCTGGTGGGCGTAGTCAACAGCCTGTGCCAACTCCATCGCAATGTCAAGGGCTTCATCATGCATCAGTCGAAAGAAGGGTGACTGGTCGTACATCGGGTTCTGTAATAGCTGCGGTGACGGGGTTTCAGGGAGGGGCTGTTCATCCAGTGACGCAAGTGTTGCCCCTTGGAGTCGTTTTGCAAGGGTAAGCCCTTCAATTTTCTCATAGACAACATAGTGAATCTGATTGGCAAGCAACAAGCTTGTGTCCTCTGGGTCATGCTCGCAGAGATCATATTGATCATAGGCATGGATGGGGACAATGTTTGCGTGTTGCAGGCTGACTAGATTGGCAGCATAGGTGGTGAGGTTAGAGACTTCATCATCCAGCGTTGTCGAGACATGGCTAATGAGTTCCGCGGCGGGCAGCAGTGCCATCAGCACAGGCTGTTCAAAGGTTTGGTCTGTGGCCTGCTGAACATCAACAGCTTCGATGATGACCCGATGGGGCATGGCTGACTGTTGCGAGACAATAAAGTTGATCAGCTTGTAGCGGTTATCAATCAACTGGTCGGGCAGTTGGAGCAGCTTGCGGGCGCGCACGGCCTGCACAGCAAGGTCTACAGTGGGATAGATGGCGAAATGGTCTGTGTAGCCACCCAGCCGAATGACCTCGTTGACCACTGGCGAGGCGGTCGCCAATATGACATGTTTGTTGGGGTTGGGACGATCTGCATGAGGGGCAATGGCATGGCTAAATGTCACCAGCGTCTTGAGGCTCATGGTCGTCAGGCTGTCAACATTGGACAGGTCGATGATGGGTTCAACATTGGCCGAAAGCTCCGCATCCACTTTTTCGATGTAGACCTTGATTTCAGCCATGCGTGCTTCGTCAAAAATCATGGCGTTGGCACTGGCCGGGGTCAAAATCGCCTCTTGGCCTTCGGGCATAAATCGAAAATCAATTTCATCCTGAGGGGTAAGGTCGAGCGTCAATCCTTCATGCGCAACCAAGACTTCACAGCGTGGGAGGTTGGGGCTGGGGTCCTGCGCTTGATAGTCCAACGCGGTTTCACGGATAGACTCAAGCTGGGCATCGGAATCCATCGGTTCATGATGAAAGAGCAGCAGCCGTTTGGCTGCAGCCCGACGCGCCAAGTCTACACCGATCAGCGCAGCACTGGGGCTGTGGCGATGCTTGGGGCTAGGATGATAGCTGGGATTCTCAGTCAATTTTGCAATCTCTTTCGAGCCTGCCGCTTTTTGGGTGGTGGCTTCCCAATTGTCATGAATGTGGTCTAGGGTGTCAAAAATCAGCGCATCCGCATGACGGAAAAAATCCAGATAACGCTTCTCAACATCGTCATCAAGCAAATTGTAGACAACGGAACTGGCATAGACAAACACACTGTCGCCATGTTCAATACGATAGCTATAGGAATCGTTATGCATATGCGGCGTTTCAGGGGATTGTGTATCACGCAATGTATGGATGGTGACATCACCGATTTGCAGTGGGCGATCTTCCTCCAAGCGGACAAACTCAATGGTCGCCGCCATTTCATCCAGCGCAATGGGCACATTGAACATTTGCTGGTTGCGGAATGCCTCGGCAAGGTCATGGACACCATAAACACGGATGTGATTGCCCGCCACAAAGGCAGGTTGAAAGAAGGGAAACCCTTGGATGTGATCCCAGCGTGGGTGGCTGATGAAGAGATGCACAGTCCCTTTTCCCTGTGCAAAGGGCGCGCTTTGTGGCTCCGCCATCAACGCTTTGCCCAGCGAATGCAGACCAGAACCAGCATCGATCACCCACGTTTCGTCCCGTGTTGGGGATGATGTTGCACCATCTGATGTATCCGTATGTATCGATCCATTGCGCAACCCCGCGCTCGATTTTGTGCGACCATCAATCTGCATTTCCACACAGACTGTGTTGCCGCCAGCCGTGCCGCGCACAAACAACGGCAACCCATCCACATAGGTGCGCACAGCATCCAGATCATGGGTGTCGATATCGGTCATGCCGTAGATCGCTTGGCATATCTTTGTCTTTAGTTCATCGGCTCGCAGTGGCGTTGGGATCGACCCGCGAGCACCCCAAATTTTAATTTTCATGATGCTATTATCAGCAATTTTACCATGTATTTCGCCTAATCGTCAGTGGAACGCATTCCGAGAAGCCCTTCTGAGAAGGGTTGTCGCTGAAGATACAGGTATATCGTTTTATGTGATGATTTGATAATCTATGTGGTTGAGCGAAGTTTTTCATTTTTATCAACGAATTTTGCTATTCAATAGGTCCATACTTTGTTGATTATGACTGTATTTTGACAGGTTTGTTTATAGGTTTCTTTCAAGGTTTTTTGTAGGTTTTCGTTAAATAAGAAAAGGTAAACCAATATCACAGATTGATTATCTGTGACGCAGGTAGCCAACCTGCGATACTTTCCTTGTCAACGTCCATCACTACCTAAACGAAACACGGATAGGGATGAAAACGGATATACGACAGCGGATTTAGGTCGGGAACGGATTTTGGCATCTCCGCACAGGAAAATCCGTTCCTGCCCTAAATCCGTTGTCGTATAACTTAACCTACCGCTGAATCGTTGGCAGGAACAGCGTATATTCAATCTCTGCCACACGCAACCCAGCCCCCGCCTGATTGCGCTCCATCCCCGACAGAAGCTCAATCGCATCGGTGCGCCCTGTTGCAGGATCAATCTGCGAGCCGTTGACATCGTTGACCATCTGTGTGCTAAACTCAATGCCGTCCGGTGTTGTGACCACCAGCCAATAGGTTCCAGGCGAGAGGTCCTCAAAGGCAAAGACACCTTGTTCATTTGTGATTGTGGTTTGATCGGGGTCAATCGGTTCAATCACTTCGCCTAAGGTGCTACCCTCCATCAACGACTCAATGTCGTCAACGGTTCGGTCATTTGGCAGACGATAGAGGTCCACTGTAACGCTGACCAAACCAGACTCACCGACATCACGCAGCCCGTTCTCATCCTCGTCCAGCCAAATTGTATCGGTGATACTGGCGGGATAGGTGAACCCTGCGCCTAAATTCTGGACATCGTCACCTCGTTCCAACTCGAAAAATGGTGTGCGCTCGGTATCAAGGTTGACATCGCTGTTTAGGTCCGCCGTATCCCCTTGATTTGGTTCGGTCAGCATCAAGGTGGTCAGCGTCATCGGCAATTGGAACCGTAAATAGTAGCTATTCGGTACTAATCCATGAAAGACATAGGTCCCGTCAACATCGGTGATGGATTGGTCGAGCCGCGCATTGTTAAAACGGAAAAGCACGACTTCCACACCCTCAATGGGCGGCTCGCTCTCTTCGCGGATGCCGTTGCCGTTGATGTCTTCCCAAACGGCTCCTGCATTGCCACGAACGCGTGCTCCACGATAGACGCCCGCATCCCATTCTAGCGACTCGTTGCCAGCCTCCACCGAAATCGGGACAGTCAACCCGGTTAGGGGGGCAGCATCCGAATCAATCGTGTCATCTTCGACGTTATTGTCGAGGGTTAAGAACAGACCCTCGCGCGGGAGAAAGGTGAGGTAATAGTCAACAGGGGTCAGCAATGGGAAGCGATAGAGTCCACCTGTACCGGAAAAGGTGGAGAACAGTGGCTCTTGTGATGGTTCCATATCTGATCGACGTAGCTCCACAGTGGTCCCGCCCCAAAAGGCTTCACCATCATCCTGTTGTCCATCCGTATCCGCATCCAGCCACACCGCGCCGCCAATGGTTGCGTATTGGAACATGCCCATGTCCAGCGCGTTATAAGTTTCATTGGGACTCAAGACAGGCGTGTTATCACTGCGCCCTGATGTGTCGATGACATCAGAGTCCAGCCCCTCGGTGACACCCACATTAGGCTGTGTGATCCCAAAGATGTTGCTCAAACCACCGATATCAAACTCGACATAATATTGGCCTTGCGGAAGTTCGGTAAACACGTAGACGCCATCGTTGTTTGTCAAGGTTGTGCGCCCTGTCGATTGCCCTGCGGAGGGGCCGCTGGCAAAGAATAGCTCTACCATGATGCTCGATAAAATAGGCTCATCAGTTTCACGGACCCCGTTGATGTTGGTATCATGCCATACATGTCCACTCACTTGAACGCCTTCCGATGTCAGCATTGTTGGGGTTTGTGTCGGGAAGGTGGTCAGGTTGGGCGTCATCGGCGTGCTGGTTGGGATGGGCGTTTCTGTCGATGTGGGTACAGGGGTTGACGTAGATAGAGGCGTTGATGTAACGGTCAATTGGGATGTGGCATTTCCTGTTGGAGACACGGTTGGCGATACTGTCGGGGATGTTGACGTAGCAGTAGCTGCTAGGGTCATTGTGGGTGTACTTGTCTGTGTCGGTACAGCCGTACCTGTTGGTGACACTGTGAGAGATGCTGTGAGAGATGCTGTGGGGGAGGCGGTGGAAGTAGCGGTTGGTATCGTCACAGCGGTGGGTGTGACAGTTGCAGTAGACATGCTGGTCACAGTCACGGTCGGTGTCATCGTCAGGGTTGGCGTGTTGGTAGCAGCAGACGTTGGCGTTCCTGTCGGTGTCCCCGTTGGTGTTCCAGTTGATGTCGCAGTTGATGTTGCACTTGGCTCACTCATCAGTGCCATTGCCTCTTCGCTGGCGCACCCGACAAGATTGCCATCCCCATCCGCAGGCACAACAACATACCAAGGGCCTTCACCTGACGGCACTTGTGCATCAAGATACGTTGTGGATGCAGCGATTGTCTCCACAAAATCATAGATACCGTTGCTGGCGTCATTCCCCGCCCCCGATGCATTCACACTACGATAGAGCGCATAACTCGTTGCCCCCGTGTCGCTCCACAAAAGTGTGACCACATCCGCATTCTCGCCTTCGCCAAACTCGGCCTGTGTAATGGCGGGGCAGGTGCTGTTCTCGCTGGCAAGTGTAACCCCAACCATGCCATGATCGGTAAACCCTTGATTGTTGTCCCAGCTATCAATGGCATAGGACCATGCCTGCCCTACACTATCTCCCCGCCCGCCAAAGAGCAGTTGAATTGTTGCGCCAGGGCTTCCGGCAGGATTTTTGAACTGACCTACATTAAGAAACCACTGTTGATTGGTATACCCGTTGTTGGTGCCTGAGCCTGGGCTGAGGGAATCTTCGGTGATCACTTGACCTGGGGGAGTGGTACTGTTTGTGCCAATCCATGCCACATAGCCAACCTCTTCGGGCGTGTTGGGGAGTGACCCATAATCAAGATTGCTCCCGTCTATGTCTTCAACCTGCACAGCCTTTACACGCGGCACAACGGCAGTGACGATAGTTAGTGTCAGTGTTAATGCACAGAAAAAAAGAAAGAAAAAGCGAACGTTCATGCATTGGTATCCTTTCGATGAATCCATTTATTTATTTTTATCGTTACTCACTAAGCAAACAAGTTACAAAATAACGAAAGTTGCTACACTTTTTAGTGTTAATTTAATTGTTGTAGATTGGTCATAGGTTTGTTGTAACGACGTAAGCATCTATGGGTTTTATTTTAGCCTCTTTACGAAACTTTGCATGATTTCCATTGTGTAAGACGCTCATTCAACGGAAATGGGTATGGCAATCACTCAGATTGACAGCAACAATCCGATTTATGTTGTATTTTCTGTCTCAAAGTGACCAAAAATAGCAAAATCGAAAAATTGACAGAAAATGGAAAGTCTGAGTTTACTTAAGTTATATCATAATAGAGAGTGCAGATATACGGTAAATGAACTTATTTTCCAAGCGGTTAATTTTGTCACGGTTAAAACTGTCATTGTTAAAACTGTCACGGTTAAAATCAAATAGCTAGGACTTGAAGGAGTCGATATGCGTACACACTCAAAGCGTACATTTTCAAAAAGTACAGATGCCAGGGTTGGGGTGTTGGCACAACAGCATCAATCTCGCATCACCATAATGCAGATGAGCATTGTGTTGATGCTGATTGGGTTGTTGCTGTTGATCTACAACCTCTTTGGTTATGGCATCGTCTATGCGGGTAGCTCTGCCGACTTTGGTACACTGCCCGGTACCCCTGCGGACGCCAGCTATGTGGCGTGGGTTGCCAATGCCAATCCACCTTCACAAATTATCACAGAGAACTCGTTTAGCCCAGGGAGTGGCTCTGGCAACGGATACTCAAATTCACAATGGGTACTGTCCGGCCAGAGTTTTCAGCCAGCCGCGGTTGCAGGCCAATCCATCGACATTATCTTTGGTGGGCAGGGGGCAGTCGAGGGGACATCGTGGTCCTTTAGCATCAACCCCTACGAAACTGGTAACGCTGTCACCAATCATGGTGCGGTGGGCAACCAGTTGACCGAAGGGCGTTGTGTCGAGGCCACATGGGCGCAGAAGATTGACGACTCGACTGCCGTCATCAACTGGACGGGCGTTGCCGACTTCTACCATGTCTATCGCAGTGTCAACGAATCCGGGGCCAGCCCCAACAATGGCTTTAGCAATGGGCGTTTTGACCTTGTAGCGGTTTCGCCCAACAATACCACCACAGGGATTGCAGGTGTCCCACTGGGTGTCAACAGCTTCACTGACACCACTGTCTCCGCAGGCGCAGGCCCTTGGTACATCGTTGTGCCAGCGGATGGCGCCGGTAATGTCATCGGTTGTGGTAGTGACGAGTTGATTGCAGCAGCGACGGCCCCAGCAGACTCTGATCTTGATGGCATTCTTGATCCTGACGAAGTAGCACTGGGAACCAATCCAGGTGATGGGGATACTGATGGTGATGGTACTTGTGATGGTGCAGTGAATGTCCCAGAGGTTTGTGTTGCGGGTGAAAATGCATTGCAAGGACAGGACACGGATAATGATGGTGTGATTGATGCGCTTGAAGAGGAAGATGGCGTTCATAACGCCATTGACCCCAACGGCGATGAGGATGGCGACGGTATAATCAACAGCACCGAATGTCCAAATGGTGAACCCTACGAAGCACCAAACTGTCCAGACACCGACACCGATGGCACAATCGACATGCTGGACAATGACGATGATGGCGACACCATTCTGACCATTTTTGAGGTGTATGACGGCAACACTGATCCGACACAGGAAGATAGCGATAACGACAACACACCAGACTATCTGGATGATGATGATGACAATGACAACGTGCCAACTGCCAATGAGAATCCTGATCCCAACAACGATGGCAATCCTGATGATGCACAGGATGCAGATAACGACAACACACCAGACTATCTCGATGATACCGATGATCGACTCACACAGGATGACGACAATGATGGTGTAATCAACAGCGTTGAGTGTCCTGCGGGTCCACCCTATGATTTGGCGACCTGTCCAGACACAGACAACGATGGCACACCCAACCCTGCCGACAACGATGATGATGGCGATACCATCCTGACGCAGGATGAAGCGTATGGCGGCAACAGTGACCCGACACAACAACAGAGTGATGCCGATGGTACACCGGATTACTTGGATGACGATGATGATGACGACACCATCTTGACCATCTTTGAGGTGTATGATGATAACACTGACCCGACACAGGAAGATAGTGATGCTGACAACACACCGGATTACTTGGATAGCGATGATGATGGTGACAATGTGTTGACGAGGGATGAAAATCCTGACCCCAACAATGACGGCAATCCTGATGATGCACAGGATGAGGACAATGATAACACGCCAGACTATCTGGATGATACCGATGACCGACTTACCGCGGATGATGACAATGATGGGGTGAACAACAGCACTGAGTGTCCGGCGGGTCCACCCTATGATTTGGCGACCTGCCCAGACACGGACAACGATAACACGCCAGACCCGCTTGATAACGACGATGATGGTGATGGTGTTCTGACGCAGTTTGAAGCCTATGATGGCAACACCGATCCGACACAGCAACAGAGCGATGGTGACGGCACACCGGATTACTTGGATGACGATGACGATGATGACAACATTGATACCATCAACGAAAATGCCGATCCCAACAACGATGGCAACCCAGATGATGCACAGGATGAGGATAGCGACAATATCCCCGACTATCTGGATGACACCGACAATCGACTCACTGAGGATGATGACAGCGATGGCATTCTGAACAATGTTGAGTGTCCTAATGGACCACCCTATAACTTGGCAAATTGTCCAGACACCGACAACGATGGCACACCAGACCCTGCCGATGAGGATGATGATGGTGACACGATCCTGACCAAGTTTGAGGTCTATGGTGGCAACACTGACCCGACACAGGAAGATAGCGATAACGACAATACAGCGGACTATCTGGATGACGATGATGACAACGACAATGTGTTGACCAGAGATGAGAATCCTGACCCAAATGGTGATGGCAATCCGGTTGATGCGCAGGATATCGACAATGACACCAACCCAGACTATCTGGATGATGTTGACAACCGCCCCACCAACGATGATGATGGCGACGGGCTGAACAATGAAGCCGAGTGTCCTGCGGGTCCACCCTATGATCTGGCGACTTGTCCAGACACCGACAATGATGGCACACCCGACCCTGGTGATGACGATGATGATGGCGACACCATCCTGACAATCTTTGAAGCCTATGATGGTAACACGGACCCCACACAGGAAGATAGCGATAATGACAACACGCCAGACTATCTGGATGATGATGACGACAACGACAACATTTTGACCAGAGATGAAAATCCTGACCCGAATAACGATGGCAATCCCGATGATGCGGCGGACTCGGACAGTGATAACACGCCAGACTATCTGGATGACACCGACAACAGCGGTCAGAACGATGATGACGACGGCGATAACCTCGTCAACATCGTAGAATGTCCGGATGGACCCCCGTTTAATGCCAACAACTGTCCAGACAGCGACGGCGATGGCGACCCAGATTTCAATGATCCTGATGATGACAATGATGGTACGCTAACAGCGGGTGAGACTGGCGATGCGGACAATGACAGCCGCCCAGATCATCTGGAGCCAAGCAACCGTGACACCGATGGCGATGGCAACAGCGATCAGAATGATGCTGATGATGATGGCGACGGCACACCAACTGTCGAGGAATGTGGCGACAATGTCTGTATCGACTTTGATAACGACGGCATCCCATCACACCTCGACCCCGACAACGACAACGGGAATGTTGACGGTGGTGACAGCGACGGCGATGGTATCAGCGACAACGCAGAGTGTCCAGATGGCATTCCATGTCCCGATGGTGACAACAACGGTCAGCCAGATTATACACAGTTTGCCGAGCCAGGCTTCAACTTTGAAACCTATATCGACGGCCAAGAAGCGGATACGCTCAACGAAGCGGTGCTGGCAACGACAGGTATCTCGTTGACCCTGCGCTATGAAGTTGCCAACACGGGTAACACGCAACTCAACTGGCGTAAACTCGACGACACAGTGTTGGGCAATTTGGACGACGGCTGTGGTCTGCCACGCTTGATTCCAGTAGGCAACACTGTTTTCTGTGATGTCACAATTGTCGCAGGTGACTTCCCCAATGGTATTGAACATGCCGCAACTGCCCGTGTGGTCAACGCACTGCCAGGTGCGGGTGGCGGCGGACTCGTGTTGGCTGCAAGCACGTTTGAACGCTTGCAGGAAGAGGAAAAGTCGGATTCTGCTTGGTATCAGACCAATTCGTTATTTGGGGCGATTGGTGACTTTGTTTGGGAAGATGAGAATTTAGACGGTATCCAAGATGACAACGAACCAGGTCTGTCCGGTGTGCAGGTTGAACTCTATGACATTCTCGGCCAGTTGGTCGAAACCACTGTCACCGACCTCAACGGCTTCTATCGCTTCACAGGTGTTGAGGCGGGCAGCTACCGTGTTGGCGTCGTGCTGCCAGACCTGACCACTGTCTATGCGCTCAAAGACCAGGGCGATGACGACACCAAGGACAGCGATGCCAACCCATCAAGCGGTCGTACTGACCCATCAACCGTATCGGCTGGTATCTATGATGAAGCCGCTGATGTCGGTCTGGTCGGTCTGTTGAGCAGCAAACCATCTACCATCGGCGGTTTGGCATGGGAAGATGTCAACGGCAATGGTCTGCGTGATGACGGCGAGCCACTGTTGCCCGATGTACTGGTACAGTTGCTTGATAGCAGTGAGCAGGTTCTTGAAACCACCAGCACTGACCCCAACAACGGTACATATGTCTTTACACCGCTGGGACCAGGCAACTACTTTGTGCGCTTTATCGACCCAACGGGCTATGAGCCAACCCTGCCCAACCAAGGCTTTGTCGATACCATTGACAGCGATGTCATACCAAACGATGTCGGCAACGCTGCCACCACCGAGATGATTGAGTTGCGTGTCGGTGAAACCACAACCATCTGGGATGCGGGCTACTATCGTCCAGTCAGTTTGGGTGACTTTATTTGGGAAGACTTGGATGGCGATGGCATTCAGGACAACGGCGAGCCTGGCGTCTCTGGCGCAACCGTTACGCTCTATAAAACAGGCGTGATCTCGCCGCTGCTGCTCATGGTGACAGGTTCGGATGGTCTCTATGGCTTTGATGGCTTGATTCCGGGAACCTACTACATCATTGTCTCTAACCCAGCAGGCACACAGTTCACGGCCAAGGAACAGGGCAATGACATGGCACAGGACAGCGATGTCAATCCATTCACAGGCGTCAGTTCACCAGTTACATTGAACTCTGGCGATAGTGATGACACGCTTGATGCAGGTCTGTTCACACCAGCCGTCATCGGTGACTTCATCTGGAATGACTTGGATGCTGATGGTGTGCAGGAGAATGATGAGGATGGTGTCGAGAATGTTACATTGAATCTGTTGGATTCTAACGGCAATGTAGTGGGTAGCACCACAACTGACGCCAACGGAGCCTATTCATTTGATGTCAACCCAGGTGTCTATCAAGTTGAGATTGACATACCAGCAGGCTATCAACTCACCTTCCCAGATCAAGGCGGTGATGACGCAACTGACAGCGACTTCAACAAGACCACCAACCGCACACCATTGACGCCTGTCGCCTCTGGTGACACAAACAATACGTTGGACGGTGGCTTGATTCAGTGGAATGAAGGCATTGATGTTGAGAAATCAACCAACGGCATGGATGCAGACGAGCCAAGTGGCCCGCAGATTCCAGTCGGTGAAACCGTCACATGGGTCTTCACCGTCACCAACGTCGGCAACATCCCGTTGATCAACATCACGCTCAATGATGACCAATTGGGTGACTTGACAGACACTTGTCCACAGACCAGCCTACAACCAGATGAGTCGATGGTCTGTACAGAAACTGGCACAGCCGAAGAAGGACTGCACCGCAATGTGGCGACGGTTGAAGGCGTAGATGAATTCATCAACAGCATCGTGGTCGAGGATACCGATGTCAGTCATTATACAGGCATCGTCGTCGGTGCGGACTTGACTATCGCCAAGATGGACAGCGAAGACCCAGCCGATGCTGGATTGGAGCTGATCTACACGCTGGTCTACACTAACAACGGCCCTGGTGATGCGGTCAATGTCCAAATCGAAGACATGCTGCCAATGGGTGTATTGGTCAACGAAATTATTATGACCAACCCACCACTGCCAGACCCAGCCGCCAGCTATAACCCAGCCACAGGTCTCAGCGTTGTCTGGACAGTGCCACAGTTGAACGCTGGTGAAAGCGGCACGATTCAATTCTTGGTCGATACCGACCCAACGCTCGAAGGCTCGACCATTGAGAATGTGGCGACCATCAGCAGTGACACGCCGGACACCAACCCAGACAACAACGAAGCGCGTGAGGAGACCACCTTCCGCATCGGCGGCGTGGGCATCCCAACAGCCATTGAGTTGTTGAGCTTCACCGCCCGTGCCAGTGATGACGGCATCGAGGTTCGCTGGGTGACAGGTGCTGAGGTAGACACCAACGGCTTCTCGCTCTATCGCAGTTCCAACGGCAACCGTGATTCTGCTGCGGCTGTGACGGACCGCCTCATCCAAAGCGGTGGTCCATTGGGCAGCGAGTATAGCTTCATGGACACAAGCGCGGTTGGCGGCGTCACCTACACCTACTGGCTGGTCGAAACCGAGAATGACGGTACAGAAATTGACTACGGTCCAGTGGTTGAGCAAGCATTTACGGCTGGTCCGACGCAGACGAACTTTGTGTTCTTGCCAGTGGTGAATCGGTAGTAAGGAACGTTGCTTAGGCATCCTGCCTGAGCGTCGGGCGACAGCCCGAATATTACTTTGAATCAAAAGAGAGGGGTTCGCTGTTATCAGCGAACCCCTCTCTTTTTTTACGATTTTTCATCGGTTGAGCTTGTGAAATACTTGCATCTTGTGTAAGATATTTTTCATGTTGAGTATTTCAGCAAAGAGTAGTAATGATAGTTCAATTTATTGATGAAAGTATAAAAGATGATTGATTTGATAAAAAACATTACGCAAAGTATTCACGACAATCTCATCAAACCCAAACCGAAACCACCATTTGACGACACAAGCAAGTTTTTCTACAAAGACTTTTTCGCCAAGTTGAAGCTCGAAGCAGAGACAGAAACCAATGTCTATGACAAAGCCCGCTCCATTGATCTCGTGGTCATTTGTCGCCAGCATAACCGCGCTGCGATTGATGACACGGTGTTTCAATATTTTGAGTATGTCAACGATTTGGAGTTCAAGGGCGACAACGATCCGCTGACGTTACAGAACTACTACCTAATTCTTTCGCGAGCCTTTGCGCTTGCCAGTCAGAAAGAAGAGGAACGAGTTCTGGAGAGTCGTAAGAAGAAGTCAGGGGCGAAAAAGTCGGGTAAACAACAGCCAAAGAAACGGGAAAAGGCAGACCGCTTTCTGCTCCGTGATATGACGCTGACAATTATCTGTGTCACACGTCCCGATACCCTATTGAATGAATTGGCGGATGAAACCAAATTCACAGAAGTGGCACCGGGATTATATTACAATGACGAATTAATAGCCAAATGGATCATACACCCGTCTGAATTGATGGTGATCCCCGAAAACTATCCGCTACTGCCTTTGTCGCGAGGGGAGACGCTTGAGCAGTTTATGGACGTTTGCCTACGCGAGGGGCTAACCGAGTATTTAGAATTGATATTAGACTTGCGTCTTTACACAGACTCAAGCACGATTTTGAAAAAAATCTTGGAGGCACAAATGAGTAACTATCAACATTGGTCAGATGAGTCGTTAGCAGTTGTTGACCGCTTTTTTGAAGTTTTTCCAGAAATCAAGGAACGGGTTATTGCTAGGACAGTTCAACAAGGGGTTGATCAAGGGTTTGAAAAAGGCCGTGAGTTTGGTCGTGAAGAAGGGCTTGAACAAGGGCTTGTACAAGGGCTTGTACGAGGCAAAATACTAGACCGTCAAGACACGCTTTTGCATTTGGTTAAGCATAAATTCAAGGATATTCCAACGATTGTCTTGACCATGATTGAAGATAATCAGGACATCGCACTGTTGAGTGCGTGGACGAATATTGTGTTGGACAGTGATGATATTGAGGTGATCATCACTGAATGGGAAGAGACGCTTAAGGACAATTTTGATAATATTATCGTTTGACTCCACTGAAAAAAGTCCGACTTCTGTAGAATTTGTTATTCGTTACCACTGGTAAGAAGTCGGACTTTAATAACTTGCTCATTTAGGGCAAACCCGTACGGAGCGTACTGACTGAATGAGTATAACTTAAGTAATTGTGATTCCTTATCGTCTTATGTTTGCATACGATCATACTGATTTTGTCGCTCCTGCTCCAACATAGCAAGTATCGTATCCACATTCGGTGGTGGCTCATCGCAATCGGCAAGAACCTTGAGGCTGTGAATGCAATCCACCAGCAGTGGATAGTCAAACACGCCAGCATTCTTTAGGTCATCCAGAATGCCTTGCCAAGCGGCAACGGCCTGTGCATCCCCCAACCCTGCCAAGGCCAATGCATATCGCGACTCATGTGCTGTCATGGTGGAGTGGAACTTTGCATTGCCCTTTTCATAGATTTGAAGTGCTCGCTCAAAATAGGCTTTGCTTTTGGCAAGCCCTTTCCCCTCCGGTAAGCGGCGATAGAGCAAGCCCAAACCAATATTGGGCCATAAGGCTTCCTTTCGATTCGTCTTGACTGACTTTTCAAAGGTCCGACGTGCCTTCTCATATTTGCCCATACGCATATAACAGTTGGCTAAATTAGTGATTGGCAGGTGCTCGCCGGGCTGAGTGCGAATCAACTGTTTGTATTGTTCAACTGCCTCTTTATACCGCCCCTGTGTCAGATACATGTTCCCCAATCCGCCATACACCGTTTGACTATCTGGGTCCATATCGATGGCCTTCTGAAAATACGTCTCTGCGGTTTCATAGTCCCATTGTTCTGCATAATGGCGCGCAATACACTCATAGGTAAAAATTGAGTTTGGGTTCTTCTCCAGAGTGCGAAGCCACCATTTCATCGCTTCCTCGCCGTTACCTGCACGGTTATGGGTGTCACCAAGACATTGCATGGTCTCTGGGTTATCCGGTGCCTTGTAGTAGGCCATCCAGCTATATTCCAGTGCTTCATCAACCTTGGCTGTCTGCCGATGGACAGCTGCAAGACCGATGGCCGAAATGACCCACAAATAATCATCACGCATGGTTTCTGCCTTATGCATCACCTGCTTCCATGTATCAATGGCTGCATCGCCTTGTCCAATGCGCCAATAGACCTGCGCCATATTTGCCAGAATGTGGACACGTTGTCTTTCAGCGCTTTTATCCTGTGGCAATGACAACAACTGTATACGCAACTGCTGGAGCTTGTGTTCGTTAAACTCATACTCCAGGTTTAGCGGCGTATTGCCCTTTGGTTTTCGTTGTTTTCTTTTGATACTTTTCATAAAAATATTGCTTTGTTCCCGATAAAATTTAGCGAAAAACGCGGCATGGACAGGTCGTCACGCTGATAGCGATGACCTACGAATCACCTCGTCACCATCACACCATCACACCATCACACCTACATCTTCATGCCATTGCTCAATTACGTTCAACGCTTCTAACAATTCCACCAACCCATCATGATCCGTATAGAACATCCCATTCTGCTGCATAAACTTCTCGGCAGGCGTACTAAACCCACTACGTGCATAGAACCAACAACGTACCTGTGTATGCCCCCGATCTTTGGCAAGATTTTGCGCAGCGTCAAAAAAATGCTTGACATCCGGTTGGCTGATAGGCGTCTGCCAATTTTTGACTTCAACGACCCAAGGTAACTGGCTGATGTTGCGAGGCAAACTGTAGAGGTCGATTTGATAAGGGCGGGTTGCGCCCGGGGGCTGTGTCATGGTCGTGAACACACTTTCAAAACGGTCGAGTTGCACATCTGTCGCTTGGTTGAAATATTCGCCTGCAACGTGTTGGTCGTTGAAGTGACGCTTCATGAGCTTGTCGATAAACATCTCGGCAAAACGACCTGTCCAAAAACGAAGGTCGCCCTTGAGTTTGTCGATCAGTTCCTTTTGATACTGGATGATCTCCTGTGCCACCTCCGCCTCCATTTGGCGGATGGCGTCATCACGCATGAGTTGCTCGATTTCCCAGCCAAATTCGATGCGCAGCACACGGGCCAGCATGGGGTCGGAGAGGCCACCGTAAAAACCACGCCCCCGTTGACGTGCCAAGTCACAGCGGATGAGGTCACGCAGTAGTTGGTTGCCTTCCTCTTTGGTCAGCGGTAAGCCTAAGTCGCTGAGTAGCTGTTCGATGTAAACCTCGGTCGTGGGGTATTTGCTCAAATAGAGTAGAACCTCTCTGGCATGTGGTTTATCAAACGTCTCCAACGCCTGCCAAAAATTATACTCCCAAAACTGGCGGATGTATCCTGATGGGTCCTCCGTCTCGAACGTGAGTGTGGCCTTAACCCCTTCGTCCGTTGTCAGGTCGCGTTTGCGATATTTGCTGCTAAACAGACACCAAATATAATAGGGATGTCCATCAACCAGACGGCTGATGCTATAGGCCATCTCCAGCGAGATGTCGAGTTTTCGCCTACGGGCAAATTTTCGCACCAGTTGTGCGCAACCATCAATCGGCAAGCGTTTGATATAGGTTGTGCCGACCCGTCCCATCATGGCCCCTGCCAACGCCTGTTGGGTCAAAATCGTCACCTGTGACCCAGCGATGAGCATCGGTGCATGGACCGATTCGACTGCGGCAGAGAATGTGTCGGTATAGCGAAGATGCGGGCGGGTCAATTCCTCATCAAAGTAGACAACTTGATTGAGTCGTTGAAATTCATCAAACATGACGATAATGCGCAAACCCGACTTGATAGCAAAATCATGTGGGAATTGATGAATGATAACGGAACTTTTGGCGGCGCGGCTACTCTGATTATCGTCTAACCAAAAATCAATGGCCTTCGTGACCAGTGTTTCACCCATTTCCTGTGCAATTTTATAGAGTTCGCTATACGCAATTTTGGGGTCAAAGGCAATACCAGCATCGCGGGTGCGGTAGGCAATGAATTGACGCAAAAAGCTCAATAAATATATATCAGCTAACTCTTCACGCCATATTCGATAGATTCCCTCAGATAGCTCAAAATAAAACGGCATAACATTATCGCGCTCCCAAAAGAGCCGATTATAGAACCGCTCCATAATGGCAGTTTTGCCCTGTCGCCGATGCGAAACCAGTGCTTCACTTTTACCATTATCGTTGACCACGTGGTCAACCCACTCCATCAGTGTAGCCATTTCTTCTTCGCGGTCGGTGAACATGCCTTCACCTACGCGCTCTGCGATGGGGTTTGGACGATCTGGGATATTTATTTTTTGTAAACTCATCTTTTCCTCTCCGGTTTTTGTTCAAGATCAGGTGACAATGTCAGGGTATACGTGTAGTCGAGACCTCCGGAAGGTGTTCAATTTTTGCAAAAATTGAACACCTTCCGAAGGTCGGCATATGATCTAGGCCAGCAAGAGAGATGATAGTGTCTAACATGGTAAAAAAGTCCTGTTTCTGTGTTGAATTAATTGATACCGTTTATGATTGCACTCAAACCATATGATACATCAAGACATAGAGAAATTCAATTCTTTTTGATATGTCAGAACGGACAAATGTAAAACCCGTGCTTGTACAATCCATGCATCTTGTGTAAAATATCTGCCATGCCAAGTATTTTTGACAACATCGACAACAAACTACTGCCCACCTTAAAAGACACACTGGCCGAATCTGTACGTGCGGATTTTTGCGTGGGCTATTTCAATCTGCGTGGCTGGCAGCAAATTGATGCGGAGATTGAGCAGTTTTCGGGGGAGTGCATTCCTGACGCACAGGACTATCACTCACAGTGTCGCCTACTCGTAGGGATGCATCGCCGTCCGCAGGAGGATGTGCGCATTGCGCTAATGGAGGGCGATGATCGGGTGACGCAGGGGGATGTGCCACAGTTGCGGCGACAGTTGGCCGAGGAGTTTCGCCAGCAGTTGATGCTGGGGACGCCCACCAATATGGAGACATCATTAGCTATTCAGAGTATTCTGTCGGGAAATCCAAACCAATCATCGACCAAATCGACACCGTACTCGCCAAACACTACGGGTTCACCGATGAAGAGTTGGATTTCATCATCAACTATGACATCAAATATCGCATGGGCAGTGATTTGTTTGGGAAGTAACTTAGAAAGAAGTGTTCTTCCATGAGAATCATCAAACCAAAAACACTACAAGACTTTTGGGAAAAACATCCAGACGCGGAAAAACCCTTAAGAGCGTGGTTAGAAATTGCACAGTTAGCCAATTGGGGAATTCCATCGGATGTTAAAGCAGATTACCGCAGTGCTTCAATTGTCGCCAACAACCGAGTTGTATTCAATATCAAAGGGAACGATTACCGACTTGTTGTCAAATTCCATTATAATACAAAGATCGGATACATTCGGTTTATTGGGACACATCGTGACTATGACAGAGTAGATGTGACAGAGTAGATGTGACAGAGGTATAGACTTATGGACATTCAACCAGTTCGGACAGAAGAAGATTATGAACGCGCATTAGAACAGATTGATCACCTCATGGATTGTGCGACGCCTAGCTCACCCGAAGAAGATACACTTGATATCTTGGCAACACTGGTCCAAGCATATGAGGCCAAGCATCATCCTATTGACCCACCCGACCCAATCAGTGCGCTGGAACATTATCTTGACCGTCAGGCACTCACCTACAGTTCACTAACACCCTACATCGGTACAATTGGACAGGTCGAAGCCATCATGAACCGATGGCAATGGCTAACATTACCCATGATTCATCAGCTATCACCTGTCACCGGAATTCCCATCGCAACACTGGCACAACCCTACGATTTGGCATCATTTCAGGCAACGACTGCTGCCACTCATCAACCAGTATCAGATTTACAGACGGTGTTTGCATAAGATTTATGGCGATTTTGACAATTGATCCACAACATACACACTATCCCGCTGCACTCCAGACCTATATAGACACACCGCTGCCGTTGACCATCCATAGCGACCATCGCGGTGAGGCGGGGTTTGCGTGGTTGCAAGATGACACAGCCAGTGCGCAAACACCCATCATCGCCTTCTTCTCGTCGGCCAAAATATCCGGCAGTCTATTACTACGCGTCCACGAACTGGCGCAGTCATGGCGGTCACAGCCCCTCACCATCATCAGCGGCTTCCAATCCCCTGCCGAAGCGGAAGTCTGGTCAGTCCTATTTAGCGACATCGCGGATAGACGCACCCCAATACGAGAGCAATCATCCCCACGCTTGGTCAAGGTGCTGGCACGGGGCATGGTCAAACGCCTAAAAGCCAACGAGCATTTGGCACTCGCCAACGGCTATCTCCAACTCATCTCACCCTTCCCCATCACAACCAGCCGTGTCACCAAAGAAACCTCATGGCAACGCAATCTCGTCGCCGCCGCCCTCGCCGACCGCATTCTTATTGCAAACGCTGAACCCGATAGCCAGACAATGGCCTTGGCTGAACACGTTGAGCGATGGGGAAAGCCTGTTGTACATCTGGGAGGAACTTGATGGTTCAAGCTTCTACGAGCGACCCGTGTCAACAATGCACAAGTCTGTACGTAATTATTTAGTTTATAAGGTACTTAAGGCCAATTCTGACAAGATGATCATTTGAGTTGGCAAGAAAAAGGATCACACAAAGGGGAGACCATGATGACCACAGAAACCAATCCACAATTACTATTATGGGGTGCGGGTACATCACGCACCATGCGCCCACACTGGGCATTGACCGAGTTAGGCTTGCCCTACACATGTAATGCAGTGGGTTCACGTTCGGCGCCGACCACAAGCGAGGAATTCACCAAGCTCCATCCAGGACAGAAGATTCCGTTGTTACAGGATGGCGATGTCACCATTTTTGACAGCACGGCCATTATTCTCTATTTGGCGGATCGTTATGGTGATGGAAACTTACTCCCCAGCGCAGGCACACCAGAGCGTGGGTTGGTCTATCAGTGGTGTTTTCATACGATGACCGAGTTGGATGCACACACACTCTATGTTAACTTTAAACATGGTGGGCGTCTCAGCAAGATTTATGGCGAGTCTCCAGTCGCAGTGAAGACGGCGGTTGCTGGGTTTGCCAAGCAGATTCAAGTGGCTGGCACGACGCTGGCAGATGGTCGTCCCTTTTTGCTGGGTGAGCAGTTCACGATTGCTGATATTGTGTTGGGTACGTGCTTGATGTTTGCGCAAAAGCAGCACAATGTGGATGAATTGATGATTCCTGAAAGTGTGTGGGCGTATAAGGCGAAATTGGAAGAGCGGCCTGGTTATCAGACCGCTTTGATGAAGAACACGCCGTCGTAATCATCTTGACTCATTTCATTCATCCTGATTCTAGCATGAGCAATAACACCTTTAACACATTGTAGGGGCGCACCCTTGCGGTCACCCCCCATGTTCAAGCTGTTCCACTACATATTCTGTCTGATTCTGGCATGCTCACGGCACATGCTTGGCGTGTCTCAGCGGCCTCTCGCGCCCAGAGACAGGTCAACGCGCTCAGAATGCCTGCCTCCAGTGGACTGCGTGAGGGTGTGCCATCGCGCATTGCCATCAGAAAGTCATAGGAAAGCTCGCGGTCTCCACCAAAATGCGGCATATCTCCGGTAAAGTCGATGGTTTCGACGGTGGGTCGGGTGTGGCTGAACACCTTAATTTGATTGCGATACCAGTCGAATTCGATGGTTCCCTTATACCCATAAAGCCGCGCGCCCCGCTGTGCCGCATTGTAGCGTGTGAAGAAGTTCTGCGTATAGCTCACCTGCGGACCCTGCTCATACTCGATAAGACAACTGCCCATATCTTCAATTTGTATCTCTTTGGAAAAGACACAATAGGCAGAACGGTCATGATAGCGCACCCTATCACCCTCAAACCCGCTGCGGAAGCGGACAAAAGGGCTTTCGGAACAGGTTTCACGCAGATCACAATCTTTGCACTGCAAATCAAAAGGCATGTCCCCACCAAAGATGCGCTGTGCTTTCATTGCGCTGATCCACGCTGGTTTTTGCCCCAACAAGTAATTGATGTAATCGAGATCGTGGGTCGCCTTTTGTAGAAACAAGCCCCCGTTTTGGTCAAAGTTGCGATGCCATGAACGATAATAGACCGTACCATAGGGGACGTTACACCACGCCACCACATTTTCGACGGTGCCAATCTGCCCTGAGTCTACAATTTCCTTGACTTTTTGTAGCACAGGACTCAGACGCAGTGGAAAAGAGACCACCACAGGCGTTGTTACATCTTGAAAGGCTGCGGCCAACTGGCCGAGTTGGGCAAAGGTGATGGCGACAGGCTTCTCTAAAAAGAGCGGTATGCCCGTGGGCGCAACTTTAGCCGCCAATTCGGTATGCAAATTGCACCGTGTCCCAATCATGATGCCATCCAACTCATCCGCATGATTGAGTAGCTCGTCAGCCTGCTCAAAGAATTGCGTTTCACCCAGAAAATCATCGCCCTGTGCCGCGATCTCGGTGGAGCGTGGGTCGGCCACCATATGGACGCGATAGGGAATATCAAAAATGTTGAGATGCTTTGCCATGTTCGAGACACGACCACCGTAGCCAATAATGCCAATGTTTAACATAGATATTTTCCTATTTACCCTTTCAGCCCAGAGAGGCTGATACCACCCACTAGAAACTCTTGTGCGACAATAAAAAAGATGACGACGGGAAAGGAGACGACGGTGGAGGCAGCAAAGACAGCGGGCCAGTTGATGGAGTTGAAATCACGGAAGAGGGCAATGCCGACCGTGACTGGATATTTGCTGGAGTCGGTGAGGACGATCAGGGGCCAGATAAAGTCTCCCCATGCACCCAAGAAGATGAAGACACCGAGTGTCACCATTGCAGGTCGTGCAAGGGGCAGCATAATCCGCCAGTAGGTGCCAAAGAAACTGGAGCCGTCAATGCGGGCGGCGTCCTCCAGTTCACGCGGAATGTTGAGAAAAAATTGTCGTAGTAAGAAGATGCCAAAGGCAGAGGCGAATCCGGGCAGGACAACGCCCAAGAAAGTATTGGTTAATCCCAGCCAATGGGCAATCAAAAAGGTGGGGATGAGTGTGACCGAGCCTGGCAGCATTAACGTCGCTAAGACGGCCAAGAAGAGAGGCTCGCGTCCTGGAAACTCGACGCGGGCAAAGGCATAGGCGGCCAGTGAGTTGACAAAGAGTTGCACGGCCAGCGTGACTCCTGTATAGAGGACACTATTATAGAGATACAGCCCCATGTTGCCACGAACCAAAGCTTCGGTATAGGTACTCAATGTGAGGGTTGGAGGAATAATCGAGTAGGGGTCTGTGAAAAAATCTGTGCGTGTTTTAAATGAGTTAGAAAGCATCCACAGGTAGGGAAAGAGCATGCTGATGGCAAGCAACACAAGCAGCACATAGACAAAGATGACAAATGTACGTCTGGCAAACCATGCCGTAGAGCCGACTTCCCCACCCAGTTCAACAGGTTTAGATTCGATATGCGTCGTCATATTATTGTAACTAATGTATTTGCTAATCCACAGAAATAATTACCGTGGAGTAGGCGTTCTCTAACGCCAGCGTACTCGTGTACAACCCGCAATAGAGATTGCTAACTCCGCATGCCAGTGGGTATCTTATTTTGTGGAACGACCTTAGTAAAGTTCGCGTGAAATAAAGAGCCGAAGTTGTAATGCAGAAAAAAGAAAGATGATGGCAAAGAGTAACCACGAAATTGCCGATGCATACCCCATCTCAAAATTTGAGAAGGCATAGCGATAGACCACCATCTGCACTGTCTGCGTTGCGTTGGCAGGCCCCCCCCGTGTCATGATATAGACTTGGGTAAAGACTTGGAACGCGGCAATCGTCAACGTGACCACCACAAAGATCGTCGAATTGCGCAATAGCGGGAGGGTGATATGCCAGAAGGTATGGCGTGAATTGGCCCCATCGACCTTGGCGGCTTCATAAAACACCTGTGGAATTTCCGCCAACCCGGCTAAAAAGATGATCATATAATAGCCGACTGCCCCCCAAATTGTCATCAGCATCACGGCTGGCAAGGCTGTATTGGGGTCAAAGAGCCAGTTGGGACCGGAAATCCCCACCAGTTTGAGCAGTCGATTGACCCCCCCTGTTGGTTCATAGAGCCACACCCACAACATGGCTGTCACCACACCGGGCGTAATCGTGGGAATAAAAAAGATGGTCCGAAAAAACGAACGACCGACCCGTGCTTGGTTGCCCAAGACGGCCAAAAAGAGGGAGACAATGGTAATTGCTGGCACAATGGCAACGACATAGAGTATCGTATTCCAAAAGCCAATACCAACCAGTTCATCCGCCAGTGCCCGCGTATAGTTTTCTAGCCCCACAAACGGACGGACATCGGTGATAATATCATATTCGTGGAAGCTGATGTATAGCGAGAACCCAATCGCAATATATGAAAAGACCATAATCAACAGCACAGCCGGACTAATAAATAAATAACCCGGCCACGTCTTCTGAATCCGTTTCCAGAGCATCTGCCCACGACGGTTTGTTGTTGATTGGCTCGTTTGCGTCAAAGTCGCCAAAATATTTCTCCTGTGGAAGAGTTGAAAGGTGGAAAGGTTGAAGGGTGGAAAGGTTGAAGAGTGGAAAAGTGGAAAGGTTGAAGAGTGGAAAAGTGGAAAAGTAGAAAAGTGGAAAAGTGGAAGATGAACAATTATGTTCTTCAACTCTTCAACTCTTCAACTCTTCAACTCTTCAACTCTTCAACTCTTCAACTCTTCAACTCTTCAACTCTTCAACTCTTACGCATACCCAGCCTTCGCCATAATCTCATTGCCTGTTGTCACAAGCTGGTCCATGGCTGCTTCTGGTGTTTCCTGTTGCAAGATGACCGCCTCAAGGACAGGGCGAATCGCCTCATCCAATGCACTCTGTTGGATATAGACAAGCGGTGTACCTGCGGCAGATGCCTTGGGCACCATCTCTAAGACAGGTAATTCAGCCAACCGCGCCTTATACTCTTCGGTCTCATAGAAGTCCTTGCGTGGAGCCATCCAGTCACCAATGGCTAACCGTTCCTTCATCCAATCCAGCGCACACCAGAACTCAAGGAACGCCCAACCAGCATCTTGATTTTCTGCCTTAGATGGAATGACCAACATGTTGTTCCAGACTGCCGTTCCCTGCTTGCCACCGTCAACGTTCGCCGCAGGCCACAACATGGTAGACCAGTTCATATCTGGCACATCGCTGCGCAGACGACCATAGGACCAAGGTCCAGAGGCTGCCATTGCCGTTGTGCCCTGCATAAACTGATTCCAGTCCTGTCGCTCTGGCGCAATCGGTTGCGAAACAACGGTTCCATAGAGCATATCGAGATACCAATGCAGACCGTTGACGCCTGCATTGTTGTCATTATAGCCAACACCATTCTCAATGCCATCAGCATTTTTAGAATAGAAGCCAACACCATGACAACTGGCAAAGATGCTCAGGTTCTGTGCGCCTGGTGTCCCGACCATAAAGCCAGATTGAACGACATCATCGCCATCCATCTTGGTCAACTCTTTGGCTGCATCCGTGAAATCATCCCAAGTCCATTGCGCAATTTCGTCGGCATTGGTGGTGACGCCTGCCTCTTCAAAGAGATCGATGTTAAAGAAAATCTGGTTGCTGTCTGGTCCTTCGCCTGGAATACCATATTGCGCAGGTCCCTTGACTGCCTGAAGGAGCGCACCCTCAATAAACTGGTCACGAGCAAGGTCAGGTGTGACCTCCGCAAAGGGAGTCAGGTCTAGCAATGCCTCTTTATCAAAGAAGTCACGCGCCCAATAGACCGAACTGTGCATGACATCAGGCACATCACCAGCGGCATGGGCAGCCAAGAATTTGCGGAAATACTCGCCAAAAGGCACGTTTTGATAGTCGAGTTCGAGGTCAGGGTTGGCTTCTTGCAGCGCAACGGGCAAGCGATCAAACAGCGCAGCGTTCACTTCACTGCCCGATGGTCCCCACCAATCCCAGTACGTCACCGTTTGTGGTTCGGCAGCAGCACCACCATCACCACTGGGTGCAGGGGCGGCTGGCGCACAGGCGGCCAATACACCCGCTGCTACACTCATCGCAGACAAGGCCAGAAAACGCCGTCGGCTCAACCCATTCGTTTTGATATCACTCATGAAACGCTCCTTGTATAGACTACAGTACAAAAAAATAGACGCAAATTATGTATGATGAATCTGTAAAAGATAGAACG